>NZ_JBLJDO010000013.1:0-89443 GCF_059410345.1 Sulfurivermis sp.
GCATCACGCAACAATTGCACATCGGCCACCTTCCACGGCGACCGCAATCCAAGAATCTGGGCGTACAGGTCTATGTCTCTCATGGTTCAACAGGCTAAGCTACCCACTCGATCCGGGGAAGAGCCACTAAAATAATGTGACCGGGCGGGCGCGGCGCACGGCGTTGCAGTGCAGGTGCGCCCATGCGTTTGCAGACAAAATTGCTGACGGTATTTGCGGGAGTATTCCTCAGCCTGTATCTGGCGGTGGAGTACCATCAGTATCGCGAAAATCGTGCAGCTATTGTGGCGCAACTGCTGGCGGAGGCCGAGGTCATTGCCGGTACCCTGCAGGCGGTGCGGCGCGTCTATCAGCATCAATTCATCACTGCCGGCCTGCCGGTCAACGACGAGACCATCGGTTTTCTCCCGGCCCATGCGATGCCACGTATCTCCACGGAGTTTCTTCACTTCGTGCGCACCGGACTGTCGTTCAACAATGTATCGGATCAGGCGCGTAATCCGCAAAACGCAGCGGATGCCGTTGAGCTGGAGGCGATCAACTATTTTCGTGCTGACACCGAAGCAAGTTATCGCATGGTGTCCTTCAATACGCCGGACGGAAGGCACTTCTATCATTATGCCAAGCCACTGCGCATCGAACAGTACTGCCTGAAATGTCACGGCCGCGAGGTGGAGGCGCCTCCTACCATTCGCGCGCAATATGATATCGGCTTTGATTATAAGTTGGGCGATGTGCGCGGCATCCTCAGCATAAAGCTGCCAGCGGATGAACTGGAGCAGCGTGTCTTCGCGCGCCAGACCCGAGAAATGGGTACTCGCCTGGCGGCCTTCGCTGCTGCCTTCATGCTGTTGTTTCTGTTGCTACAAAAAGTGGTGGTGCGGCGCCTGGCACAGTTCAAGGCGCCCATGCAGCGGTTGCGTGACGGGGACTATGCGGCGCGTGTAACGCTTACCGGTGGCGATGAATTGGGTGAAGTGGCGGCATTATTCAACGCCATGGCCGATGCGGTTGCCGTGAGCAATGCGCAGATCGAACACGAGCGCGTGTTTTTGCAAACCGTCATTGACGGCGCCCTGGACCCCATCATGGTAATCGCGTCGGACTATCAGGTATTGATGATGAATCGTGCTGCCCGCCGCTATCTGGACCAAGGTCAGCAGCTCCCCATGCGTTGCCATCAGGTGTCGCATAAGCAGGAACAACCCTGTGGCGGCAACGGCCATCCCTGTCCGCTGGATGAGGTGCGGCGCACCCTGCAGCCTGTAACGATGGTGCATGAGCATGTGTTGGCTGATGGCACGCGCCGGCTTTTCGAACTGGAGGCCACACCGCTGCTGGACAGACAGGGGAGCTTCACCGGTATCATCGAAACATCGCGTGACATTACCGACCGGGTGCGGGCGGAAGAGGGACTGCGGAAGCTGTCACAGGCGGTAGAGCAGAGTCCGGTATCGGTGATCATCACCGATCTCAGTGGCGCCATCGAGTATGTCAACCCGAAGTTTGAGGAGGTCACTGGATATCGCCTCGACGAGGTCCGCGGCAGCAATCCGCGCTTGCTCAAGAGTGGTCATACGCCTCAGGCCGACTACCGGCAGCTCTGGAAGACGATCAAGCACGGTGATATCTGGCGTGGAGAGTTTCTCAACCGGCGCAAGAATGGTGAATTGTTCTGGGAATATGCCTCTATCTCGCCGATACGAAATGCGCGGGGTGAGATTGATCACTTTCTAGCTGTTAAGGAGGACATAACGGTACGTAAGGAATACGAGCAACGTCTACTGCACCAGGAAAGTTACGATGCTCTGACCGAGCTACCCAACCGCGTGTTGGCGGCCGACCGCGTCGCTCAGGCGGTGGTGCGCGCGCGCCGTGAGGGGCGCAGCGTCGGTGTGGTATCGCTGGATGTGGACAATTTCAAGAATATCAATGACAGCCTCGGTCATGGCAGCGGCGATGCGCTGCTGCTGCAATTGGCGCGTCGCCTGGTGGCGGCCATGCGCGAAGGAGATACCGTGGCACGTCTGGGTGGCGACGAGTTCCTGATTGTGCTTGCCGATCTGGCTACGGTGGACGACGTGGAACGCGTGTTGGATAAAGTGCGCAGCATCTTCGAACGCCCATTCAACGTGGAGGACAAGAATATATATATCACCCCCAGCATCGGCGTGACGGTCGCTCCCGAGGATAGCGAGGACGTACATATCCTGCTGCGTAATGCTGATGCGGCCATGCACCGTGCCAAGGAGCTGGGGCGTAATATGACGCAATTCTTTATGCCTGAGATGAACGAGCGGGCTGTCAAACGTCTGGAGCTGGAATCGCAGCTGCGCCATGCGCTGGAACGGGGTGAATTGTCGCTGCATTATCAGCCGCAGGTGATCAGTGCCAGTGGTCGGGTCGTCGGCGCCGAGGCTCTGCTGCGCTGGCAGAGCCCCGCATACGGCATGGTCAGCCCGGAGCGGTTTATCCCACTCGCCGAGGAGACGGGCCTGATCGTGCCCATCGGGCGTTGGGTGCTGGAGTCAGCTTGCCGCGAGGCCGTTGCCTGGCCGCAGCCGCTGCGGGTGAGCGTCAACGTTTCCTCGCGTCAATTTCGCGATGGTATGCTGGTGGAAACCGTTGCCGCGGTGCTGGAGGCGACGGGGCTTGCGGCGGGGCGGTTGGAGCTGGAGGTGACGGAAAGTCTGCTGCTGGAGGATATGGATGGCACGTCGCGTATTCTGGAACGGCTGCAACGGTTAGGAGTGCGCATTGCCCTTGATGATTTCGGTACCGGTTATTCCTCTCTCAGTTATCTCAAGCGTTTTCCCTTCGGCGTGCTGAAGATCGACCGTAGCTTCGTCAACGGCATCATCGATGACCCGGATGATGCGGCCCTGTGTGAGGCCATCATCCAGATGGCCCATGTCCTTAATCTCAAGGTCATTGCCGAAGGCGTGGAAACGGCCGAGCAGCTGGAATATCTGGCGGCACGCGGCGTGGATCTGGTGCAGGGATACTATTACAGCCGGCCGTTACCGACAGAAGAGTTTCTGACCTATCTGGCCAATGGCGCAAAGTGACCACGGGAGCCCCAAGGTCTTGCTGGCCTGCGTCATACCGAACATGCCTTGAAACTTTTTCCCGCCCGGCGTAGCCTGCAATGCAATCGATGAATCGCATTGTAGTGCCATGGGAAAATCACACGACATCCGCAAGCAGGAGATCGTCGAGGCTACCCTGGAGCTGGCGGCTGAACAGGGGCTCAAGAATCTCACCACCCAGGCTATTGCCGAACGGGTAGGGATCGCCCAGCCCACCATTTTCCGTCATTTCAGGAGCCGTGATGCCATCTTCGGTGCGGTAGTCAGCTGGGTGGCGGATCACCTGCTCCAAATCCTGCAACAATTGGAGCAACAGCACGCACCACCGGATGAGCGGTTGCGCTGCCTGTTGCAACGTCAGCTGGCCTTCGTTGGCAAACGGCGCGGGATACCGCGTGTGGTATTTTCCGATCGTCTGCACGTAGAGTCGCCGGCGCTCAAGGCGGCCGTGCGGGACATCTCTCAACACTTGTTGGCACGTATTGCCCGTCTGCTGGAGGAGGGCCGGGACTGTGGCTGTTTCCGCGCCGACCTCGATGCGGAGCAGGGCGCACGTTATATTGGCGCGCTGTTACAGGGCACCATCATGCGTTGGTCGATTCAGGACTTCTCCTATCCGCTGGAGGATGAGGCTGAGAGCCTGTGGGGATTCATCAAGCCGGCGCTGGAACGGCGCTGAACTAGGGAAGGTCTGAATAAGTCCATCCTGGATTTCTCAGCCCACGCGAATCGAAAAGTGTGATTTTCGATTCGCTTCATGTTCCAACGACTTATCGTCGTCGGAAAATGGCGGCACATCCCTGTGCCGCGGAAGCTCTGAACTTATTCAGAGCTTCCCTAGGCGCAGGCCATGCCGGTGGCTAACGTACGGGAGTAAGTATGAAGATCAGTTTTCACGGTGCAGCTGGCGAGGTGACAGGTTCCTGTTATCTGGTGGAAACCGAGCATGTCAAATTCCTGGTGGACTGCGGCATGTTTCAGGGGGCGCCGGAGACCGAGGCGCACAATCGCCGCCCCTTCCCCTTCGACCCGCGTCGTATCGACTTCGTCCTCCTCACCCATGCCCATATCGATCACAGCGGCCTGCTGCCCAAGCTGGTTTTAGCCGGCTTCAAGGGACCCATCTATACCACCAGCGCCACGGCCGATTTGCTCGCCGTGATGCTGCCGGACAGCGGCCATATCCAGGAGATGGAGGCAGAGCGGGCGCAACGGTACATCAAGCGCGGCGGCAAGCCACGCTACCAATCGGCCGCGCCGCTGTATACCGTGCGCGATGCTCAGTACAGCCTCAAGCAGATCGACCCGCAGGCCTATGACCGCGATGTCGAACCGCATGGTTCGGTGCGCTGCCGTTTCCGTGATGCCGGTCATATCCTCGGCTCCGCCATCATTGAGGTATGGGTGAAGGAGGGCTACCGTCGCACCAAGCTGGTTTTTTCCGGCGATCTGGGGCAGCCGCATCGGCCGATACTGTGTGATCCCACGCTCATCGAGCAGGCCGATATACTGCTGGTAGAGTCGACCTATGGCGATCGCCTGCATAAGGACATGGCAAGCACCCTGGATGAGTTTGTCAATGCGGTGAACGACACGCTGCTGCGCAAACAGGGGAATGTCATCATTCCGGCTTTTGCGGTCGGGAGAACCCAGGAATTGCTCTATCAGTTTCACGATCTGACCCGGCAGGGGCGTTTCAAGAATCTGAATATCTTCGTCGACTCGCCCATGGCCACCGAGGTCACGCGCATCACCATGCAGCATATGCAGCTGTTCGATGCGGAGGCCCGTGACTTGGCCGCATGGCGCGCTGCCGGCCGGGGGTTGCCGGTGCTGAAGTTCACCGGTTCGGTGGAGGAGTCGATGGCGCTCAACAATATTCATGGCGGCATCGTGATCATCTCCGCCAGCGGGATGTGCGACGGCGGCCGCATCAAGCATCACCTGCGCCATAATTTGGCGCGGCGAGAGAATAGCATTCTGATTACTGGGTTCCAGGCCGAGGGTACACTGGGACGGCGTCTGGTGGATAAGGCAGAGTCGGTGCGTATCTTCGGGCAGGACGTGCCGGTCCGTGCGGATATCTATACTTTGGGTGGTTTTTCCGCCCACGCCGATCAGGCGGCCCTGTTGCGCTGGTTGCGCGCCTTCCGCAACCCGCCGCACCAGACCTTCGTGGTGCATGGCGAGGCGGCAGCGGCGGCTAGCTTTGCCGATACCATCGGACAAACGCTGGGCTGGCAGGTGCGTGTACCTGCGCGGGGGGAGCATGTAACGGTCTAGCACCGGTTGGCCGGTGGCGACAGTGGGAGAACAAGAATGAATAAACAGGCGATTGCCGTGCGCCATGTGGGGTTCGAGGATGCAGGCAGCTTTGCTGCCGTATTGGCGCAGCACGGTTATACGCTGCGCTATCTGGAGGCCGGCTACGATGACCTGGCCCCTACCGAGGCCGAGGCGCCGGAATTACTGCTGATCCTTGGCGGCCCCATCGGCGCCTATGGGGACGATACCTATCCTTTTCTGCATGATGAACTACGCCTCATTGAGCGGCGCCTGGCGGCGCAACGGCCGGTTGTGGGGATCTGTCTCGGTGCCCAGCTGATGGCGCGGGCGCTGGGTGCGCGGGTATATCCCGGTGCCCAGGGCAAGGAGATTGGTTGGGCGCCGTTGCAACTGACGGCCGCCGGACAGGTTTCCCCGCTACGCCATCTGGCCCCGGAACTGACCCCGGTCCTGCATTGGCACGGGGACACCTTCGATATTCCTGCCGGTGCCGAACGGCTGGCCGGCACGGCACGTTATCCCAATCAGGCCTTTGCCCTTGGTAACTACGCCCTGGCCCTGCAATTCCATCCGGAGGTTACCGCTGCCGGCATGGAAAGATGGTTCATTGGCCACGCCTGCGAGATTGGCGCCAGCACGGGTATTACGGTGCCCCAACTGCGTGCCGACACATCCCGTTATGCCGACGCATTGCAGCAGCAGGGGACGGCCATGCTGGCGGAATGGTTGGAGCGGTTAGCGCGGTAGCGGCGGTCTGCGCCACCCAGAGCTCTGGAGATAGTTGTGTACCTATTCCGGATGCGCCATCTGTTGTTTACCCTGCTGGGGTTAATCACGCTCCTATCCCTGCTGGCGATGGGGTGGGGCGGCAGGTTGGCGTGGCGTGAGTTGAATGAAGCACGCCATCTGTTGCTGGTCAATGATGTTGCTGAACTTACCCTGCGGCTCAACACCAATTCCGCCATGGAGCGTGGTGTCACCACGGCGATGCTGGCGCAACCAGCCAAGATGAGCGACGCCATGCGCGTGGAAATGCTGCGGCTGCGACGGGAGAATGAGGCGCAGGTAATCGAACTGCTCGCGGTTATAGAGGCTTCGCTGGAGCATGACCCGGCCCCGCAGCAGCATCATGCGCTGGAAGTTCTCCGGCGTGAGCGGCAGAGTGTGCTGCGGGCCCGGGGTATTGCTGATGTCATGCTGCAGCGTGGTGAGCACGGTGGTGAGGCCGATTTCTTGGCCGCCATCAATGCATATATCGAAGCTGTCGCCAGGGTACGCAGCATGTCTCTGACCCGTGCCAGCCGTGACAATCTGACCTGGCGCGATCACCTCCCCTTCAAGGAGGCACTCTACATCGCTAGTGAGTATGCCGGTCGTGAGCGGGCCATGCTGGGAGTGGCCATTGCTCAGGCCAGGACACTGAGCACCAGTGAGCGAGATGCCCTGGTGGGCATGCGTCACACCACCCAGGTAGCCCTGGGGCAATTGGAGCTGACACTGAATACCTATGCCGACATACCCGATGTTGTTGCTGCTCATGACGCAATGAATGCAGAGTTTCGTCAGCGCTACCTGTTGTTGCGCGACCGCGTCACTGCCGCGGCAGAGCGCGATGCACGCTATCCGGTGGACGTTGAAACCTGGTATCGGGAGGCAACCCGAGGCATCAACTCTATCATCGACCTCGGTACAGCGGTAAATGCTATCGTGAGCCAGCGGGCGACGCTACGGGTTCGTCAAGAGCGGGATGCGGTGGCCGTGTTTGTGCTGGCCGCCGCCGTGATGTTGACCCTTTCTCTGGTGGCGGCACTGATTATCCGTTCCCGCATCATCCTGCCTCTACGGCAGCTCGAGGTGGCGGCAGCAGCGATAGGGCGTGGTGATTATGCTCAATCGCTGCAATTGCGCCGCGGTGACGAACTTGGTGAGCTTGGCACTGCGCTCGACACGATGCGCACAAATCTACTTGAGCAGTTGCGGGAGCGCGATCGCATAGAAGCGCTGCTGCGCGGCAGTGCCCAACGCTTTCGTAATTTGGTGGAAAGCACCAATGACTGGCTGTGGGAGTTGGATAGTGCGGGCCGATATTCCTATGTCAGTCCCCAGGTAAAGAATATCCTCGGCTATGAGCCGGAAGAGGTGTTGGGACGATCGCCGTTCGACTTCATGCCTGAGGACGAGGCGGCTCGGCTAGAGTCGGTGTTTGCTGGGATGGTGGCGCAGCGCGCTCCGATTCGTGGGATGGAGAATATAAATCGTCACAAGACCGGTCGCCTTGTTGTACTGGAGACCAACGGCGTACCAGTTTTGGGTGAGCATGGTGAGTTCAAGGGTTATCGTGGCATAGATCGCGATATCACCGAGCGGCGAGAGGCTGAACAGGCGCAGCACGAATCTGAACGCCGTTTCCGCGACCTGCTGGAGAATATGCAGCTAATGTCCGTCATGCTCGATGACGCTGGCAACATAATGTTTATCAATGACTTTCTCCTGCGCAGCACAGGGCGGACACGCGATGAGGTGTTGGGGCGCAGCTGGTTTGATATGTTCATTCCGGAAGATATACGCTCCGCTCTACGCGCCGCCCATCTGCGCGCCATGGCCGGTGGGATTCCGGCGTCACATCACGAGCATGAGATCATTGCTGCGAACGGTGATAGGCGCCGCATCGTATGGAATACCATCCTGATTTACGGTCCCGATGGTCGGGCGACAGGCAGTGCCAGTGTCGGTGCCGACGTTACAGAGCAACGCCGCAGTGAGGCCGAGATGCACAAGCTTCTTCGCGTTGTCGAGCAGACGGACGATGCTGTGATGATCACCGACCCGAATGGCGTGATCGAATATGTCAACACGGCATTTGAGCGGGTGACTGGGTATGGTCGCGAGGAAGTGATCGGGACGGATTCGCGACTGCTGTATTCCGAATATCAGGATGAAGAGTTCTACCGGCGCATGTGGGGTACCATCGCATCCGGTCGCCCATTTCAGGCGCTGATGACCAATCGCCGCAAGAGTGGTGAGTTGCTACATGAAGAGAAGACCATTACGCCATTGCGTGACACAGATGGGGTCATTACTCATTATGTTGCGACGTCGAAGGACGTGACGGAACGCCGGCGCATGGACGAGCAGCTGCAACAATCGGAAAAATTGGCCTCCATCGGCCAATTGGCTGCTGGGGTGGCTCATGAGATTAATAACCCGGTCGGATATATCAGCTCGAATATTGCGACTTTGGCGCGATATATCGACGATATGTTTCGCCTGCTGGACGCCTATGAGCAGGCGGAGGGAGAGCTTCCCGCCGGGCAAGTGAGAGATCAGCTGCAAGTCTTGAAGACTGAGGTCGACTTGGCATACGTGCGTAGCGATATCCGGGCATTGCTCGATGAGTCCGGCGAGGGCGTGGCGCGGGTGAAAAAGATTGTGCAGGACCTGAAGGATTTTTCCCGACAGGAGGATGCCGAGTGGCAGCTGGTCGATTTGCATAAGGGTCTGGAAAGCACTCTTAATATAGTTCACAACGAGATTAAGTATAAAGCGGAGGTCGTCAGACAATACGGCGATCTTCCGTTGTTGGAGTGCATGCCATCGCAGCTTAATCAGGTGTTTATGAACCTGTTGGTCAATGCTGCACATGCGATCGATGAGCATGGTGTTATTCACGTGCGCACCGGGGTAGAGAAGGATTGGGTGTGGGCGGAAGTTGAGGATGATGGTAAAGGAATTTCCGCCGAGCACTTGAATAGAATATTCGAACCCTTCTTTACCACCAAGCCGGTAGGCAAGGGAACAGGGTTGGGGTTGTCAATTTCCTACGGCATTGTGCAAAAGCACGGTGGACGTATCGATGTAGAAAGCCAGTTGGGCAAGGGTAGCCGTTTTCGTGTCTGGCTTCCTGTGCGTCAGCCGGTAGGAGCGAGAGCAGCTCAGGGAGAGCAAGTATGACGCAACGGGTCCTGCTGATTGTGGATGATGAAGAGAATATCCTGCGCTCGTTGGGACGGTTGTTGCGGCGGGACGGATATGCCCTGCTGACGGCCGCGAACGGACCGGAGGCGCTGGAGCTTCTCGCCCGGCACCCAGTCGGCGTGATTGTCTCGGATCAACGTATGCCAGGTATGACCGGAAGTGAGTTTCTGGAACGCGCGAAGGATATAAGACCCGATTCGGTACGTATCATGTTGTCAGGCTATACCGATCTTCAGTCCGTGACGGATGCGATTAATCGAGGCGCGATCTATCGATTTCTTACCAAGCCATGGGATGATGAGCTGTTGCGGGAAAATATCCGTCAGGCCTTCGAGCAATATGAGCTGCGCGCGGAACGTGATCGTCTGGCTACGGAGTTGCAGGCGCTGAACGCGAATTTGGCCGAGTCCAACCAGGGGCTGGAACGACGTGTTGCGTACCAGGGGCGGGAGCTTGATCAACATCAACATCTACTGGAATTGTCGCGTGAGGTGCTGGAGCATCTGCCCGTCGGGGTTTTTGGGGTTGACGGAGAGGGGCGCATTGCCATTGCCAATGCCATGGGTAGTCGGCTGGTTGACGCAGTGTCTGGTGAGGTACTGGGAAAATTGGCTGTGCAGGCATTGCCCGTGACGCTGCGTGAAATTTTGGCGGTGGTTGGTCAGGATAGGGCGGTCGAGAGGCATCACGTACGTGTCTCTGATACGAGTCTACCGCTCACGGTACATGCCAAATGTATTGGGACTCAACCTGGGTGTCGAGGTGTCGTCCTGGTACTGCTCCCAGAACAGAACGGGCAGCCATTGAGGTCGCCAGGGGATGCAAATGATTGAGGCAACGGGAGCGGATCCATCCGCAGCAGGTACGCTGCTATTGGTGGACGATGAGGTAAATATCCTGTCCTCCCTGCGCCGGCTGTTTCGGCAGCAGGGTTATACCATACATACCGCCGAGAGCGGCGCGGCAGGCCTGGCCATTCTGGAGGACGAATCCATAGACCTGGTGATCTCCGATATGCGCATGCCGCAGATGAATGGCGCAGAGTTTCTTTCCCAGGTCGCCCAGCGCTGGCCGCAAGTGATCCGCATCCTGCTTACCGGCCATGCCGATCTGGCATCCACTGTCGATGCGATCAATCGGGGCCACATCTATGGCTATTTCAGCAAACCCTGGGAAGACAACGAAATTCGTCTGGCCGTGCAGCATGCCATCGAGCAGAAGCGATTGCGTGAGGAGCGTGACGGCCTGCTTGAGTTGACGCGCCGGCAAAACGAGGAACTCAGGGACCTGAACGCCAGCCTTGAAATAAAGGTTCAGGCGCGCACCGAGGAGTTGCGTCAGACCAACCTGTTTCTTGAGCTGGCTTATCAGCAGTTGCAGGAAAGTTATTATGCAGCCATTCCCGTTTTTGCCAGCATGATTCAGCTGCGCGAGGGGCCTGGCGCCGGACACGGCATGCGTGTGGCCGAGTTGGCGCGTGGTGTCGCCAACCATATGGGGCTGGGCGAGGACGATGTGCGTCATGTCTATTTTGCCGGGCTGTTACATGATATCGGCAAACTGGCGTGGTCAGACGAACTGTTGCACACACCTTATGCTGGCTTGAGTACCGCGCAGCGGAAGGTGGTGGAAAAGCATCCCATTACCGGTCAGGCCATTCTGATGGGATTGGAGCCTCTGCATAAGACAGCCAACTTCATCCGCCACCACCACGAGCATTACGACGGCAAAGGCTTTCCTGATCGTCTGTTCGGTGAACGGATCCCGATGGGCGCCCGCATACTTGCCGTGGTCAATGACTATGACGGCCTGCGTAGCGGCATCTTGCTTGGGGAGGATTTGTCTTCCCCTGATGCCCGTGCCTTCATTCAGAAGCGGAGCGGAACACGCTACGACAGTGATGTGGTCAATGCCTTTGTTGCCGTGCTCGACGCCAAGGAAAAGGGCGAAGGCCTGGTGCGTGAATTGCGCCTGGAGCCACGCCAGCTGGTCCCAGATATGGTGCTGTCACGGGATCTGGTCAGTGCCGATGGGGTGCTGTTGCTGACCAAAGGGTATCGTCTGAACGACGTTTTGGTGCGCAAGCTCAACGCATTTGTGGAAGAAGACAAAAGTATGCTGATGGTGCATATCGTAGATGGGGCGGATGTGAGAGTGGGCCCCGCCGATTGAACTACTATAAGGGTGCTTGTGTTCCGCAGGCAGCTCCATTAGCCTGCGTCGGTTGGGCGACGGGCCCGGGAGGAGAAGGAAAACATGTCGAGTGTGGAAGCTTTGAACAAGCAGTTTGGCATTGATGGCAAGGTGCGGTTCGTTGAACGCGCCAACGGGTTTGTGATGATTGAAGTGCGTACCGCGCAGGGGCAGGCGGACATCGCCCTGCAGGGCGCGCATGTCACTACCTGGCAGCCGGCTGGGCAGTCGGCCGTGGTGTGGGTGAGTGAACAGGCCAAGTATGCCGCAGGGAAATCCATTCGCGGCGGTGTTCCGGTGTGCTGGCCCTGGTTTGGCCCCCATGCCAGCAACCCCAAGCTGCCGGGCCATGGGTATGCCCGTACCGTTGACTGGCGCGTCGTGCAGGTGACCCCGCTGGCTGAAGGCCGCGTTCAGCTCGCCTTCGAATTGGTGGACACGCCGGCCACCCGCGCCCAGGAGCCGCACCCGCTGCGCGTGCGCAACATCGTCACTCTCGGTGCCACCCTGCAGGTGGAACTGCTGACCACCAATTTGGGCACTACGCCCTACGTGCTGGGTGATGCGCTGCATACCTATTTTCATGTGGGCGACGTACGCCGCGCCACGGTGCACGGCCTGGAGGGCTGTGCCTACATCGACAAGGTGGATGGCGGTGCGCGCAAGCAGCAGGGTGGCCCGGTGACCATCGCCGGTGAGGTGGATCGCATCTATCTCGGCACCGGCAACTGCTGCGAGATCCGCGATCCGGTACTGAATCGTCGCATCATCATCCGCAGCCGCAACAGCGCCTCCACCATCGTGTGGAATCCGGGCGTGGAGAAGGCGGAGAAGATGGGTGATTTCGGTACCGATGGCTATCTGCGCATGCTGTGCGTGGAGACGGCCAACGCGGCGGAGGATGTGGTGACGCTGGCGCCGGGGGCGCAGCATTCACTGGTGGCCGAATATTCCTGCGCCGGCATCTAGCGGCCGCCTTGGAGGTGTTGTACCTGTTGGCTGTTACCACGGCGGCTCTGGCAGTATGGAAAATCGGACGGTCTGCGGCGCGTCGGCGCCGCAGCGCCTTCATCGACGGCTATGCCTTCCATCCGGCGGTGCTGAACAAGTTTCGCGAGGTGCGGCCCGGATTTTCGGCGGCACAGGAAGAACGGGTGCTGGAGGCACTGCGAGACTACCTCCATCTGTGCAACGCGGCCGGGCGGCGCATGGTGGCGATGCCGTCGCAGGTGGTGGACGATGCCTGGCATACCTTCATCCTGTTTACCCGCGCCTATGAACAGTTCTGTCGCCAGGCCTTTGGCCGTTTTCTGCATCACACCCCGGCGGAGGCGATGAGCTCGCCCACCCTGGCGCAGGCGGGGATCAGGCGTGCCTGACGTCTGGCCTGCGACCGTGATCGCATCGATCCGCAGACCCCGGCACGGTTGCCGCTGCTATTTTCCATCGACAGCGACCTCAACATACCCAACAGCTTTCGTTACACGCTTATCTGCGCGATGAATGCGGGGACGCAGAATGCCGGCAGCTATTGCACCTCGCACGTCGGTTGCGGCGGCGGGGGCGGCAGTGATGCCAGTGGATGCGGCGGTGACAGCGGTGGCGGAGGGTGTGGTGGGGACCGACGCGGCGGCACTCAGCGCTGTCAGCGCGTGCGGAAAAATCCGGTCAGGCTCATGCGTTCCCGCGTCGCCGGCAACACTTCGTGCCAGCGGCCCTCGGTGATGAAGACGGCAAGGGTGCCGGCGCGGGGCAGCACATCGACAAACGGGCCGTTGCCGGCCTCGTCCAGATACAGGCGCAGTTGGCCGCCTTCCTCTTCCTTCCAGTCCTCGTTCAGGTAGAACACGGCGGTGAAGCTGCGCTCCTCACTGCCGCGGAAGCGGTCCAGGTGCTTCTGGTAGAACTTGCCCGGCGGGTAGACGGCGAAGAAGGCCTCGAACTCGAACAGGCCCAGGTACAGCGTGCGGTTGATGGCCTGGCGCAGGCCTTCCATCACGGCGAAATAGCGTTGCTGTTGCGGCGTGTCGGGTAGGGTGGGATCGAGCCACCGCACATGGTCGCTGCGCACCTCGGGACGGACCTTGAGCTCTGCGCCGCGGCCGACGCCGGCAGGATGGAATTCACCGCCGCGCCAGTGGTGTTCGCACTCGGCGCGCAGTAGCGCAGTGTCTTCCGGGCTGAGGAAATCCTGCTGCACCGCCCAGCCCTGGCGCACCACATCGTCGAGCAGGCACGCGTAGTGCGCGTCATACGCCGTATCGGCTGGCAGGGCGTCGCCGGACATGATCAGGCGGCGGCCGTTTCGCGGCCGTAACGCTGCGGCAGCAGTGAACCGAGCAGCATGCCGGCAAGGGAGAACAGCAGCCCCACCAGCTGTGGCGGCCACATGCTGTCGCCTTCGGGCAGGAAGATCTCCATCAGCAGCCAGGAACCGATGCCGAGCACGATGGCGTAGAGGGCGCCCTGGGTGGTGGCGCGCTTCCAGTAGATACCTGCCACCAGCGGGATGAAGGCCGACACCAGGGTGACCTTGTAGGCGTTCTCCACCATGTGGTGAATGGTGGCGGCCGTGCTGAGGGCGTAGACGGTGACCAGCACGGCGAAGCACACCACCACGATGCGCGTCATGCGGAGGAAGTGGCGGTCGTCCATGGACGGCAGCAGGTTCTTCATCACGTTCTCGGCGATGGTGGCCGAGGGCGCCAGCAGGGTACCGGAGGCGGTACTCATGATCACCGACAGCAGGGCGCCGTAGAAGATTACCTGGGCGTACAGCGGCAGGTGTTGGTAGATCAGGCTGGGCAGGATTTGTTCCGGGTCTTCCTCGATCAGGCTCTCCACCATCTGCGGGTCGATGAGGGTGGCGGAGTAGGCCAGGAACAGCGGTACGGCGGCGAACAGCAGGTAGGCCACGCCGCCGAAGATGGTGCCGTTGGCGGCGGCGTTTTCGGTGCGTGCCGAGTTGACGCGCTGGAACACGTCCTGCTGCGGAATGGAGCCGAAGCCCATGGTGATCCAGGCGGCGACGAAGGCGAGCAGTTCCGGTGCGCTGAAGCTGGGCCAGAAATCAAATTTGTCGTTGGCGGCGGCGTGCTCCACCACGGTGACCACGCCGCCGGCCTGATCGGCCACCATCCAGGTGATGACGAGCAGGCCCACTACGATGATCACCATCTGCACTGCGGTGGTGATGGCCACCGACCACATGCCGCCGAACAGGGTGTAGGCCAGCACCACCGAGGCGCCGATGATCATGCCGGCCTCGCGCGACACATAGCCTTCGGTGAGCACGTTGAATACCACGCCGAGGGCGGTGATCTGTGCCGCCACCCAGCCCAGGTAAGACAGCGCGATGCAGATGGAGGTGACCATTTCCACCGGCCGGTTGTAGCGGCGGCGGTAGAAGTCGCCAATGGTGAGCAGACCCATGCGGTACAGCGGACGGGCGAAAAACAGACCGAACAGGATCAGGCACAGGGCGGCGCCGAATGGGTCGGAAACCAGACCGCCGAGGCCGTCAGTGAGGAAGGTGGCCGAGATGCCGAGTACGGTTTCGGCGCCGAACCAGGTGGCGAACACCATGGCGAATACGATGAAGATGGGCAGATGACGGCCGGCGACGAAGTAGTCGCGCGAGTTGTGCACCTTCATCGCGGCCAGCAGGCCGATACCGATGGAAATCACCAGATAGGCAATCACGAACCAGAGCAGCATGGGCACCTCGTGTCCAGGTTGTTGTTATGTCCATGGATGGACGGTATTGGGCGAGTAGCGGGACGCCGGCAGCCAATATGGCTGGGTCCGAAAGTGCGAAAAATAGCGCGCGCGGGCACTGTCAGGCAACAGGAAAAAACGGCGCAACACGCACCATTTCAGGGCGTTACCAGCCGCCGCCGCCACCCCCGCCGCCGCCGCCGCCGGATGAGCCGCCGCCGCCACCACCGGAGCTGGAACCGGGGGCGGTGGAAGAGGATGAAATGGCGCTGCTCATGGCGCTGCCGAGGCTGCCGGCAAAGCTGCCCAGGTTGCTGAACTGGTTGCCGCGGTACCAGCGCGGGCTGTAGTCCTGCCGCTCGGCGCTGAGGCGGGCGAACACGGCGGCAAAGCGCTCGGCCCAGCGCTGCTCCACATCCAGCGCCATGGCATAGGGCAACAGGCGCTCGAACAGCTGCGGCGTCTTCTCCGGCGGGTGTTTGAGCTGCAGTTCGTCCTTCTCCGCCACATCAAGGTACAGACGCAGACCCTCGACTCTGTCCAGCAGTTTGCGGCCAGCCAGGGTGGGCGCCTTGAGCAGGTGGTAGAAGATGAGATTGAGGGCAATGATGCCCAGCAGTACGGCCACCATGTTCAGGGAGGTGAAGTGGAGCAGCGCCCAGATACCGAACAGTTCGCCGGCGACAAAGGGGAAGGAGAAGGCGGTAAGGCCCAGGGCGGCGAGAAAGCTGCCGCCGGCAAATGCATTGCGCCAGGCGCGCCAGACGCCCAGCAGCAACGCCACCACGCCGATGCTCCAACCGCTCAGCCACACCAGCATGAACACGCCGGCAAAGGCCTCTTCACCCGCCGGCAGCTGCATGGCCGCCAGCACCAGTGTGGCGACGGACAGCAGGATGCCGGGGATCAGCCAGGCGCTGTTGGTGACGAAATACATGCGCTCGTAGTTGCGCTTCAGCGCCTCCTTGTGCGCATCGATGACGCTCTTGATGCGTTGATGGTTGTCCTGTTTGAAGGTGAGGCTGTCGGAGGAGGCGAACATGTGCTTGAGGATCGCCTGCTCCCCCGGTGCCAGATTTGTGGCTGGGGCGCTTTCGCGGTGGGCGCTGTAATGGCCGTTCGCATAATCGATGCGCAGCAATCCTTTTACGGCGAGGCCGACCAAAGCGGCGGCGAAGGCCTTGTGATCGTAGCCCATGCGGCGGATGAAGCGCAGTGAGGCGGGGGAGAACTGCGCCGGCGGTTCGTATTGCGGAATGATCACGCCGGCGGTCGGGTCGCGGCCGATGTTGTGCCATACCAACAGGTAGTACAGGGTGAGCAACAGCAAGCCGCCGCCGGCCACCAGCAGTTCACGGTTGTCGTTGAGCAGATAGCCGATCTGCTCCTGTTGCGTTGGTTCCTGCACATGGCCCTTGGGCCAGCCCACCACGATGGTCAGCCCTTCCTGCGGGGCGAGCGTCCGGGTGGTTTCGAACCAGGCCTGGGCCTCGGTGGTTTGCGCGACGCGGTAGTCGCGCCCTGTACTGCCGGCCGGTCCGGTGTAGGCCTCGGCATCGAGCGCCGCGCTGCCCAGGCTGGGCGGCAGATGCACTGTGGCCGTGGCATGGTCGATGGGGAAGGCCCAGCCGTTACCGGTGACGTTCCAGTACAGTTCGTCGTGTTCGGCGAAGAAGCCGAGCTGGCGGTCGGTGCGATAGCTCAGGCTGTAGGTGTATTCGCCGGGGCGCAGCAGGCGATCGGCGTGACCGACATAGACGCGCACGCCGTTGCCGTGGCGCTCCGTATGGTAGTCCTCGCGGCGGCCGTCGCGCAGCACCTCGACGACGTCGAAGGCGACGCGATAGCGGTTGCCCCGGCTGTCGCGGTAATCAGTGGGGAAGTCGCGGTAGATGCCGCGTTTGATTTGATTGCCCTCGGCACGCACGCGGAGGGTCTCGGTCACGCGCATGCTGCCGTCGCTGTAAACGGCGATATCGCTGTGGTAGTCGAGGATGCGCTCGTCGGCGTGAGCACCGGCGGCAACGAGCAGCAACAGCAAGACCCAGTGACGCATCAGCGCAGCTCCGGGGTGTGGCGCTCCGCCTCCGCGTCGAGCGCGAAATAGTCGTGATGGGTGAAGCCGAACAGGCGCGCCAATAGCAAATCGGGGAAGGAGTCGATACGGGTGTTGAGATTGCGCACCGCGCCGTTGTAGTAGCGGCGGGCGTATTGCAGGTGCTCCTCCACTGCGGTGATGTCACGCTGCAGGGCGAGGAAACTCTGGTTGGCCTTCAGTTCGGGATAGGCCTCCGCCAGCAGCAGCAGCTTGTGCATTCCCGCAGTGAGCGCTGTTTCCAGCCGTCCCTTCTCGGCGATGGCCGCCGTTTGTTCGCTGCGGCTGCGCAGCTCGGTGACGGCATTGAGGGTGGCCTGCTCATAGGCGGCATATTGCTTGACCGCCTCGACCAGCTTGGGCAGCAGGTCGTGACGGCGCTTGAGCTGGACGGCGATGTCGGACCAGGCGGCGAGCACGCGGTTGCGGTCGCGCACCAGGGCGTTGTAGATGAACACGCCCCAGACGAACAGGGCGGCGAGCAGGAGACCAGCGAGTTCCATATCGGCGGGCTTTTGGTGTTGTGATGCCGCCGATAATGCCCAAGCTGCCTTATTGGTGCAGCTTGTCGGCGGCGTCGAGGGTGTTCTGCAGCAGCAGGGCGCGGGTCATGGGACCGACGCCGCCCGGCACCGGGGTGATCCAGCCGGCTACCTGGCTGACGCCCGCGTAATCCACATCGCCCACCAGCTTGCCGTCGGCGGTGCGGTTGATGCCGACGTCGATGACGATGGCGCCGGGTTTGATCCAGTCGGCCTTGACCAGGCCGGGCTTGCCCACCGCCACCACCACGATGTCCGCCTGGCGTGCCAGGGCTGCGCTGTCGCGGGTGAAGCGGTGGCAGGTGCTGACGGTGCAGCCGGCCAGCAGCAGTTCCAGGCCCATGGGGCGACCGACGATGTTGGAGGCGCCGACCACCACCGCGTGCATGCCCTTGAGGGATACGCCCAGGCTCTCCAGCAGCACCATCACACCGCGCGGCGTGCACGGGCGCAGTACCGGCATGCGCAGGGCCAGGCGGCCGATATTGTAGGGATGGAAACCGTCCACGTCCTTGTCCGGGTGGATGCGCTCGATGACCTCTTCGGCGTCGATGTGCGCCGGCAGCGGTAGTTGCACCAGAATGCCGTCGACGCTGGCGTCGTCGTTCAGCTCGTCGATGAGGGCGAGCAGTTTTTCCTGGCTGGTATCGGCGGGGAGGTCGTAGGCGCGGGAGTCGAAGCCGACCTCCTGGCAGTCCTTGCGCTTGTGCGCCACGTAGACTTCAGAGGCCGGGTCGTTGCCCACTAGGATCACGGCCAGGCCGGGGGCGCGCAGGCCACGGGCGACGCGCTCGTCGACGCGTTGATTGACCTGTTGGCGGAGTCGGGATGCGATGGCCTTGCCGTCGATGATCTGCGCGCTCATAACCTTGCCGTGGCTGGGGAGGAAAGCGGCATATGTTCGCACGCCGGGTGCGCTTTCGCCAAGGTTGGTGGGGGAATGACTTGGGGTTTTCCGCTATACTGCCCGCGCTGTACGGGCGGTTCGTCAGGGGACCGGCCGTTGACTCGCCGGCGGGCGGCGCGTATTATCGCGCGCTTCGTGCGTATCGGTCAGTACACCGGCCGCCGGCTCCTGAATTCGGGGTATAGCGCAGTCCGGTAGCGCGCCTGCTTTGGGAGCAGGATGTCGGGGGTTCAAATCCCTCTACCCCGACCAACTCGATTAAGGGACCGTTTTTCGATAGGATACGCGGACTCGGCCATCCGGCGCCCGTAGCTCATCCGGATAGAGCATCGGCCTTCTAAGCCGAGGGTAGCAGGTTCGAGTCCTGCCGGGCGCGCCAATCCCGGCGGCCTTCAGTGGCCACAGTTTCAATGGTGGACGTAGCTCAGTTGGTAGAGTCCCGGATTGTGATTCCGGCCGTCGTGGGTTCGAGTCCCATCGTCCACCCCATCTAAACAGAAAAGCCCGCGTCAGCGGGCTTTTTCGTTTCCGGCGTGCGCACCATCAAGCGAACAGATTCACCCCGCCGACCGCGATGAGCAGCAGGGCGCTGAGGCGTTGCACGCCGTGGCGCCAGTGGCGCAACTGTTCGCGCAGGCGGGCGCCGATATAGGCCACGCCGACGCCGAAGATCAGGGCGGGCAGGGCGATGGCGCCGAGGCCGAAGGACAGGCCAAGGGCCAGTCCGTGGACGGCGCTGGCGCTGAGGGCGGCGGAGAACAGCACCGTGCCGAGGGGGGCGCAGGGGGTGAGCGCCATGCTGACCCCGAGCAGAAACAGGCCGCCGGGCATCAGGGCGCGCGGTGCCGCGGGATCGCGCCGTTGCAGCGGCTGCTCCCCGGCCGCCGCTGCGCTGCATGCGGCAGGCGGTGCGCGGCGCAGCAGCAGGGCCAGGCCGACCATGACGGCGGCGCAGCCCAGTACCCAGCGCACGTTGCCGAGCCCGGCGTCGTCACCGAGATATTGCCCGACGTACCCCGCCACCAGGCCGAGTCCGGCGTAGCTGCTGAGGCGGCCGAGGGAGAAGGGCAACACCGTGCGCCAGGACTGGCGGATACCGCCGTCGCTGGCGAGGAACACCGGGCCGAGGTAGGGCAGGCAACTGATGGTGCAGGCGCTGAAGCCGAATACCAGGCCGAGGGCCAGGGCCAGCGGCAGGGTGACGATGCTCTGTTCGATGGGTTCCATCACGCCTCGGCCAGATACTGACTGCGCGCCAGCATGGCGGCGCCGAAGGCGGTAGTGGTCTGTGGCTCCGCGGGAATGACCAGTTCACGACCCAGTTCGTCCTGCAACGCCGCCACCAGGCCCTTGTTGAGGGCGGGGCCGCCGTCGAAGTAGACGCGGTCCTCGATGCCGACGCGCTTGGCCAGGCGCACGGTGCGGCGGGCGATGGAGTAGTGGATGCCGGCAACGATCTCCTCCTTGCCGTGGCCCTTGGCCAGCAGGCCGATGATCTCCGATTCGGCGAACACCGCACAGGTGCTGTTGATGGTGAGCGGCGTGCCGTGGCCGCCGAAGTGGTAGTCGCCCAGCTCCTCCAGATCGATCTCCAGGTTGCGTGCCGCCACGTCGAGAAAACGCCCGGTGCCGGCGGCGCACTTGTCATTCATGGCGAAGTTGCTGACATTGCCATGGATGTCGATCTGGATCGCCTTGGAGTCCTGGCCACCGATGTTGATGATGGTGCGCACGCCGCCGTAGGCCTTGCCCGCCTCGAAGGCGCCGACGGCGTTGGCGGTGATCTCGCTGATGGAATCGTCCGCCTCCTTGAACAGCTTGCGGCCGTAACCGGTGGCGGTGATGAACTTCACTGCCTCGCGGCCGATGCCGTGCCGGGCCAGCAGTGCCTCGAAGGTCTCCATGGCGTTTTTGTGAAAGGAACTTCCGGTGGGGGCGATGTGCGTACCGATCAGCGCGCCCTCCGCATCGACCACCGCGGCCTTGATGGCGGTGGAGCCGATGTCGATCCCGGCGAAATAACTCATTGCTTGCTCCTCTTGCGGGTCTTGATGGACTCCAGAAAGGCCTCGATGCGGGTGGACAACTGGCCCATGTCGTCGGGGCTGTAGTCGGTCTCCACATACAGCATGGGAATGCCTTGCGCAGCGAGCACATCGGCGATGCTGCGGTATTCCATTTCGTACACCTGGCAGCCGGCAAAGGCCTGGTACACCACGCCGTCCACGTCGAAGTCCGTCGCCAATTGCAGCAGGCGGCGCTGGCGATCATCGTTACGGGTGAAGATGGGGCAGGTGCAGGGCTTGAGATAGCGATCGGCCAGGCCGTCCACCATGTCGTTGAGCAGCCACTCGTCTACCGCCGTCATATCGTACAGCATGCGGTTGGCGGAGCAGGTTTCATCCGCCACTACCACGCCGCCTGCCTCTTCGATGAGCAGGGGCAGCTTTAGATTGGGAAAGATGGGTGGCGAGCCGGTGAACAGGATGCGCGGCGCGCGCTTCTGTGCCGCCTGGAAACCGGCCTCCTTACGTTGCAGCAGTTCGGTATTGAGCTTTTCCACCGCCGCGGTCCAGCGGTCGAGGTCATCAAAAAAATAGGCATTGGTGACCAGGAAGGCGTCCTTGCCGAGGAACAGCGCCGGTGCGGACTTGCGCAACTGGTGCAGGGTGCGGAAGGCGGTCTGGGCGCGGGCGGTGCGGGCCATGGCCTGACGGAGATTGTTGCGCGTCAGTTTGCGTCCGGTCAGCTCGCGCAGGCGCACGGCGAGGCGGCGTACCGAGCGCTGCCAGTAGAGCCGGGCCTCTTCGCTTTCCTTGGCCGGCGGCAGTTCCAGATCATGCACCTTGTAGCCCATGGCCTCGATCATCGCGCTGGCCTTGGTCTTCTGATCGCAGGTGGTGGGGTTGACGATCAACTCCAACGCCTGGGTGTTGGGCACAGCAGCCTTGGCGTGCAGCGACCCCAGAGTGGCCTTGACCAGCGGGCAGGATTTGGCCGGCATGAAGTCGGCGCCGATCTGGTCGTAATGATAGGAGCCGTTGCACAGCCGCACCGGTGTGGCGCCGAAGGCATAGATCAGTTCCTCCGGGGCGTGAATACAGGTGGTGCCCACCAGCGTACCCTCATGCTTTACCGGCTCGCCGTGGCAATAGACGTTGCGGAACAGATCATAGAAATAGCGCATTGCCTGCGGGTTGTCGGGAAAGTCGTCCTGGATGCGGTCGAGCAGGGTCTCCGCCTCCCGGGCCTGGCGCGAGCGGTTGTAGGCGGGGGCCTCACTTTGCGTCGTGTTCATGCTTTTGTCCCTTGGTCATGCGCTTGATGAAGCCGTGTTCGGTGGATTCAAAAATGGGTATGCCGGCGAAGGTGGCCTTGAGGGCGCCCTGCTCGGGGCAGTGGGCCACGCACTTGAGGCACATGATGCAATCGTCCTGCATGATGCGCGGGTCCTTCACCTCGTCGGCGATCTCACGGATTTCCATATCGCACACCCGGTAGCAGTCGCCGCAGCGGGTGCACTTGGCACCATCCTTCTTCAGCTTGAGCAGGGCCGGCTTGGACAACAGGTAGTGCAGGGCGCTCATGGGGCAGAAGAAGCAGAAAAAGCGTTTCTTGAAAAAGGCGCCTGCCAGGAACAGGCCGGTGACCAGCATGCCGAGGGCGGTCATCACCATGGCAGTCTTGGTGGAGAAGTCCACGGTGAACTGGGAGAAATCGCCGGTGAACATGGGGATGATCATGCGGCCGGGGCAGATGTCACAGAACGGGGTGCCCATGTCGTGAGGCAGCAGGGCGCCGCCGATGCCGAGAGGGATCAGGATCATCAGGGCCAGCAGCAGGTACTTGATCAGGCTGAGGCGGCGGAACTGGCCTTCCGTATAACGCGAATAGCGGATACCCAGGCGCGTACGCAGGCTGGTAATCCAGTCCTGGAGGGTGCCCAGCGGGCAGACATAGCCGCACCAGCCCTTGTTGAGCACGAAGAACCACAGGGCGAAGAACAGAAAGCCCTGCAATACCATCAGGCCGGCCCAACTGAACAGCATGCCCCAGGACATGGCAAGCTGATGCTGCAAGGGCAGCAGGTAGCAGATACCGCCGCGCCCCTCCTGATTGAAGCCGCAGGCGAAGGTGGGCAGGTACTGGCCGAGGTTGACCGCCAGATAACCGCCATACACCAACAAGGCAAAGAAAAACAGCTGCAACCAGAAGCGAAAGCGCCGCAGGTCGACGCCGTTGACGGCGTCTCTAATTCTTTTCATCGAAACGGACCTCGTGGAAGCGGCGCTGACGGCGGCGGCGATAGAGATATACAGCGACGCCGGTGAAGGTAAGGGCGAAGGTAGCCAGCAGCAGGCCGTAGGCGTAGGAGCGGTAATCGCGTGCGGAGGGGTAGTAGCTGCCGTTGTACGTTGCTGTATACCGGGTCGGTGTCCCTTCCTCCACAGCGCTGTAGCTGGCGCTGATCATATAGTCCTGGCGGTGGCGGCGATCGAATTCCGCCCACTCCGGGTAATAGTCGCGGACCAGCATGAATCGGGCCCGGCCCGTATCGTCGGTGCGCACCGTCTTGTGCCAGCCCTGTGCAGTGTGAAAAGTGACCTCGGCGCCGGCTAGCGGTTGCCCCAAGCGACGTATCTGGAAGGTGGCGGTATCGCCGTAGCCCAACAGAGAGTGGAAGTTCTCCGATGGCTGGCGCTCACGCACGATCTCCAGTGGCAGGCTATCAAGCGTGCGCGGCGCCATCAGCGGTTTGACGTGGTCGTGGCCTTCGCGGCAACTGTGTTTGAGCACCTCGGATTTTGCAATGCCGACATGGCGCACGCCGTTGGAGATGGATTCGCTGATCAGGTACAGGTTGTAGAAGCCCTCGTCGGGCATGGCGAAGTTGACGCCGTAGGAACCATGCACATTGCCTGCGGCGTACTCCTTTACCTCTCCCTTGACGTCCATCAGTAATACTGTCCCCGCCACTGCCCGATCCAGGTAGGCGGAGTCTGCCGGCCCCTCACCGGAGCGTAACCACAGGTTCTTGTGGTAAACGCCGCGCCGGATCTCCACCGGGCCGCCGTGGGAGTGGCGCGAAGTGCCATGTTCGGCGTGAGGCATGGTCTCCGACCACCAGAGCGGGTCCGCAATGGATGTTCCAGGGACGGTGCAGGCAAGCGAGAGGGGAAGTAGTAGGGCTCTTATTGTTTTCATGCACAGATTCCAGGCAGTCCGGCTCAGGTTTGGGACGGTGTGGCGGCGGGTAAGTTATGCCGCCTATAGCGCTGACATGGTACTCACCCCTGTTATTGACAGCACGTTGCATGCCAACGGCATAAACCATTGATGTGGCGAGCCATGGGCGCAGGTGTGGGGTTCGTGGGGTGCGGCAAATGACGCAACAGCGGGCGATATGGCTCAGCTTGCTCCGATGTTGGCACCTCGCATGAGGCAGTGGGGCGGCAGCATGATTTACGTCATATGCCACAGTGTTGCGGCAATTCGCGTATGGGTGACGGTGCGCGCAATCCTATCTCAGTGATGAAACAGGTACTTAGTGATGGGCATGGATCATGCAATCAAGTGCGTCTGGATGGGTGGGTGGTTTCGTGTTGATTAATATCAAAACATTGACAGACCAAACATGCAACATCCGACACGTTTAAAGCGTGGCAGGACCATAAGACAAAAACAACATTGTACGGGGTGAAGTAATGAAAAACTTTCGCGGCTCGCGTCTTCTGAAAGGTGTGCTATGCGGTCTGTTGGCGGCGTCTCCAGCCATCGCAGCCGATAGTCTGGGTGTCATCTACGTGGAATCGACCACCATCGACGATCGTTTTGAACAGAAACGCGACGAGCCTTCCAATACGCGGACCATATCCGGAGAGAAGGTGGATGAGTCTCATGTGGAGAATCTGCAACAAGTCTTGCAATCCATTCCGGGTATTACCTCGGAATTCACCAGCGGCGGCAACCTGAAGATCCATATCCGTGGCGTGGAGAATCAGCGCTACATGGGTGAGAAGCCCGGCGTCGCCGTGGTCATTGATGGCGTCCCGGTATTCGAGCGCACCGGCGCAGTGAATATCGACTTGGACAATATCGAATCCATCAAGGTCGTCAAGGGTGGGGCGTCTTACCTGTTCGGTGATGACGCCCTGGCCGGTGCCGTGATCATCACTACCAAACGTGGCGCCAAACTGGCTGGCTACCGCCTGGAGGCGGAGCGCGGCAGCTTCAATTTTCAGAAATACCTGGTGCGCGCCGGTTACGCCGGAGATCATATGAATGCCCATATCCAGGTATCGCGGCGTGAAAGCGACGGTTACTGGTTTGACTCGGAATATCGGGCTGACTACGTGGATGGTAAGTTGCAGTGGTACGTCGACGACAGCAGCGACCTCACCTTCGGTTTTGAAGCATCCAACCGGAAGAAGGACAGCCATGGTTCCGTGGAGGGGGTGACGCAGGCACGTCTGGATCCGCAAAGTTACGAGGGGCGTGACTATGCCCGCATGTACGATGTCGATCTGGGAAAGTATTACCTCACCTATGCCAAGGATCTGTCTGGTGGCAGCAATCTGCTGTTGAACGCCTATCAATATAATGATCATACCCGCTTCTCCTCGGCGCCACAGAATTACACGGCGGACACGCCACCACAGTTGGTGACGGACGTTGATGCCTATACCACCGGCAACGACTACAAGCAGGTGCAGCGAGGGATCAAGAGCGAGTATCGCAGTGCCGGTCAAGGCCTGGCCTGGATGGCGGCCCTGGACCTGCGTGATAATACCTATCGCAACTACACCAAGTATCTTGTGGACTTCAAGTCCAGCCCAAGTCTGTCGCCGCTCAATCCCATCCGTTATGCCGGTACTGTCGTCGGCGATGACTTCACGCGCGAACAGGTGCAGGCAGCCTACGGCGAGATCAAATTCCAGCCGGCGCAGAGGCTCACCTTCACCATCAACGGCCGTTACGACCACATTGCGCTGGATTATGAGGACTATCTCGCGGCACTCAAGCTGGACAAGAGTTTTGATGTCACCTCCTGGCGCCTGGGCGGAAACTATGCCCTGGCGGAGTCAGCCGACATCTATGGCAACGTGTCGACCGGCTTCCGCGCCCCCTCCATCAGTCAGTTGTTCGCCGGAACCATCGCGCCGACCGGCAAGACCGCCAGCAACCCGGGGCTGCATCCCGAGCAGTCGCTCAATATGGAGATAGGATTGCGTGGCAGGACGAACTGGGGCGAGGTGGACTGGGAGTTCGATGCGGCCATCTTCCAGCTGGAACGCGATGACTACATTATGTCGACGGCGGGACAGTACAGTCTGCCAGTGGGCGGTGAGCTGGAGCAGTACCAGAATATCGGCGGCATGCGCTCGCGCGGCTTCGAGCTGGCGCTGAATAGCGATCCGGCGCGCACGGTTGCGCTGAATGTCGCCTACACCTATCTGCTCTCGGAGTTTACCCGCTACGACAATTTCAATCTGTTGCTGGGCAACCGCTATGGCACCTATGTGGCAGATTGTACCGGACTCAATCCGGCGACACAGTACTGTCTGCAGGCCATGAACCTTACCGGAAATGTGATTCCGCGTACGCCGGAACATCATCTGAATATGTCTGTGGATTACCGACCGGCAAGAGGCTGGATGTTCACCGGTGAAATGGATGCCTATTCGAGCTATTATGCCGATGAACCGAATACCATCAAAATCGGCGCGCGCACGGTGTTCAATGCGCTAGTGCGTTATGACACCCGGTTCGGCACATCCAATAAGGCATCCTTCTTCCTGCGTGTTGATAATGTCTTTGAAGAGAAGTATTTCAATACGGCCCGCGGCAGCAGCGATGGCAACAAGGACGGGGTGTTCAACGCCGAGGATATATCCATCGTCGTCAATCCGGGTCGGGTCTGGACGGCCGGACTGTCCGTGCAGTTCTAACAGCATAACGGCTGTCATTCAGCCAAGCGCCATAAATTGGAACAACGATGACCATTGAAGAGATTTTGGCCAAGGGCGGCGTGGTGGTTTGGGTCCTGTTGGCCTACTCCATCATCGCGGTGGCGTTTCTCGTCGAGCGTTTCCTCAGCTTCGCCCTGCTGGGACGGCCACCGCGGGACTTTGAAGGCCGTCTGTTGCAGGCGTTGCGCCGCAACGAGGCGATGGCCTTGTTGCAGCCCTTGCGCGGCCCTGAAGCGACTATCGTCCGCGGCATGCTGGAGGCCGCTGCCGCGGGGGTGAAGGACCTGGGGCGGGTGGCCTCGCGCATCGGTTCCGAGGAGTTGCAGCGTATGGAGCGCGGCTTCCGTACCCT
This sequence comes from Sulfurivermis sp., assembly GCF_059410345.1. NCBI lineage: Bacteria > Pseudomonadati > Pseudomonadota > Gammaproteobacteria > Thiohalomonadales > Thiohalomonadaceae > Sulfurivermis > Sulfurivermis sp. Next base: position 27,127 of record NZ_JBLJDO010000013.1, read on the forward strand.
CGGCGTGCTCGGCAACACCGCCCCGCTGCTGGGGCTGTTCGGTACCATCATCGGCATGATCAAGGCCTTCATGGTGATCGAGCAGGCGGGGGGCCGCGTGGACGCCCAGGCACTGGCCGGTGGTATCTGGGAGGCCATGCTGACCACCGGCGTCGGCCTGGCCGTCGCGATCCCGATTCTGCTGATGCTGCATGTACTGGAAGGCATGGCGGATCGCCGTGCCCAGGCCATGCGTAGTTGCGCCTCGGTGGTGCTGGAACAGATGCCCGGCTGCGATATCGTAGAGACTTCCGAGCCGGTGCATCACCGCGAGGGTGTCGTCCATGCAGTTTGAAGGCCGGCGCCGGCTGAGTCACGTTCCCAATCTGACACCGCTCATCGACATCGTCTTTCTGCTGTTGGTGTTCTTTATGCTTACCTCGCACTTTGTGCGCGAGGAGAACATCAAGGTGGACCTGCCGGTGGCGCAGACGGGCGTGCCCGATGACAACGAATATGTGCAGGTGACTCTGGATGCGCAGGGGCGCATCCTGATACGTGATCACTTTATCGATCTGGCCGAACTCGATGTCCGGTTGCAGGATGAGTTGGCCGGCCGTTCTGAAAAGGTGGTGCGTATACGCGGTGATCGTACCGCCACGTTGGGATTGGCCGTAGGTGTGCTGGATGCCGCGCGCAAGGCGGGAGCCGAAGGCGTGGATATCGTGACTGTGGAACAATGACCTTGCGCGAAGGCATAGTCTGGTCCGGTGCCGTCTTGGTTTCGCTGGGTCTGCATCTGGCGCTGTTTTGGCCGGGGGCGTTCGTTCTGAGTGCGGAAGATGGCAAGGCGCGGCAGCAGGCCGGAGTGACGCGGCTCAGTTTCCGCGTTGCAGCCACCCCGCAGCCACCGGCGCCGGTGCCTGAAGTGAAGCCACAGCCAAAGCCGCCCGAACCCCCCAAGCCACGGCCGCCGGAACCCAAACCTGTAGAACCCAAGGTGGTGAAAAAGGCTGTCCCGGAGGAGGTGGTCCGCCCCAGCGAACCGGAGCCTGTCCTGGATTCTGCCCCTGCGCCGGTGGAGGTGGCCGGTGATCCGCGGCAGCAGGAGCAGGCGCGGGGGCATTATCTGGGACAGTTGCTGGCCCATATCGAAGAGCACAAATTCTATCCCCACGCAGCACGTCGGCGCGGGTTGCAGGGCGTGATTCAGGTATCATTCGTGCTGCACGACAACGGCCAGATCAGCGATGTTCTGGTGGCGGATGGTCAGGAGGTCTTGCGCAAGGCGGCAGAGGACGCGGTACGCGCGGCGTTGCCGTTGCCGCTGCCACCACCCGGTGTTGTCTGTCCCATGCGGGTGAGTTTCGGGATGGAGTTCAAGTTGAATTAGCCGAACGATTTTATAACGCGGAGGAACACGGTAATGGTGAAGATGGTGCGGATGATGGTGCTGACGCTGGCGGGCATGTATGCGTCTCTGGCGAGCGCGGCCGGTGCGATGGTGGACAATCCCTGGATACGGGAGGCGCCGCCGATGGCGCCGGCGCTCGGGGCATTCATGGTTTTGCACAACCATACCGCCGAGCCGCTGGTTCTGGTCGGCGCCGACAGCGCGGTGGCCGCCGAGGTGCAGTTGCACCGCACGGTAATGGAAGGCGGTATGGCGCGGATGGTGCACCAGCCCAGCATCGAGATCCCGGCCCATGGCAGCCTGGAGTTCAAGCCTGGTGACTACCACTTGATGCTGATGCAGCCCAAGCGTGCGCTCAAGGCAGGCGAGAAGGTGGAGATCACGCTGAAGTTCAAGAACGGCAGCACCCTGCCCGCAACCTTTGAAGTCCGCGCCGGCATGGGGATGCCCATGAACGATGGCAAGATGATGCATCACCACTGATAACGAGTGGTAGAAACGACAAGGGCGGCGCAGAGCCGCCCTTGTCGTTTCTGGCCGGAGCCCTCTACTCGATGGCGTATTTCTTCAACCGGTAGAGCAGGGTGTCGCGGGTCAGGCCGAGCAGGCGGGCGGCATGGCTGCGGTTGCCGCGGGTCTTGTACAGCGCTTGACGAATCATCTGCTGCTCCAACTCTTCCAGACGAATGCCGCTGTCGGGTAGGGTGAACAAGGTCGGCTCATCGATTTGCGGGATGCGGATTTCATGCGGCAGGTTCTCGAAGTCGATCTCGCCGCCGGGGAACAGCACCACCATGCGTTCGGCAAAGTTGCGCAGTTCGCGGATATTGCCGGGCCAGCGGTACTGCTCCAATGCCTTCAGGGCACGCGGGCGGTAAGTCGGCGCCTGCAGACCATGCTGGGTGGCGATGCGCGTAGTAAGGGTATCGAGCAGCAGGCGGATATCACCCGGGCGGGTGCGCAGTGCCGGCAACTCCAGCGGTACCACGTTGAGACGGTAATAGAGATCGGCGCGGAACAGCCCCTGTTTTACCCGCTGGTGCAGATCGTGGTGAGTGGCGGCAATGACGCGCACGTCGACACGCTCCACCTCGGTATCGCCCACCGGCTGCAATTCGCTGGATTCAAGGAAGCGCAGCAACTTGGCCTGCACGGCCAGCGGCAGCTCACCGATCTCATCCAGGAACAGGGTGCCGCCATGAGCGGCACGGATGCGACCCGAATGTTCCCGTACGGCACCTGTAAAGGCGCCCTTGCGGTGGCCGAACAGTTCCGATTCGGCCAGCCCTTCGGGCAGGGCGGCGCAGTTGATGGCGACAAAGGGACCGTGAGCGCGGCGACTTTCCTGGTGGATGGCGGAGGCGAACAACTCCTTGCCGGTGCCGCTTTCACCCAGCAGCAGCGCCGTGACATCAGTCGCTGCGACCACTTTGGCCGAGCGGATGAGGGCGCAGAACTCCGGTGCCTGACCAGTCAGCAGTTGTTCGAATGCATTCATGCGCGGCATGGTTGCTGCTCCTGTCCCGAAGGTTATTGTTGCGGGTGCCCGCTATCTCATAGCGGCACCCTTATCTTCACATGGGCGAAGAATAGCGCCCGGTTCGGTCTACGGTAAAGCCCTTGTGGCAAATATGGCCATGGTGTGCGTCTTTTGCCTTGATGGAGATCAAACGGGGGCTGGCCGCTTCGGGCGGCAAATGAAAATTTCCCCTTGATCAGCGCAAATGAATTTGGTTTAATCTGCGCCCTCTTCAGGGCCGTTAGCTCAGCTGGTAGAGCAGGAGACTCTTAATCTCTTGGTCGTAGGTTCGAATCCTACACGGCCCACCACCTTCCCCCTCGTAGTTTTTCCCTTTCCGACGCGACCTTACTGCATTTATGCCCACTGCTGGGGCTATGTCGTGCCGGTAGGAATCGTTATAATCCCGTGATTCGCGAAAGTGGCGGAATTGGTAGACGCACTGGATTTAGGTTCCAGCGGAGCAATCCGTGAGAGTTCGAGTCTCTCCTTTCGCACCAGCACGCCTGGTAGGTTCCGACCTTGCGAGTTAGCGCACATGCCGAGCCCGTTTGGCGGGCGGCCGAATTTCCCGATCACGATAAATTGCTATTGGAATTAAGGAGTTGCAATGCAGGTTTCAGTTGAGACTACCGCCGGCCTCGAGCGCCGCATGACTGTCCAGGTTCCCGAAGAGCGCATCGCATCGGAAGTGGACAACCGCCTGCGCCAGTTGGCCCGCACCACCAGCATCAAGGGTTTCCGCCCGGGCAAGGTGCCGTTCAAGATGGTGCAGCAGCGCTATGCCGACCAGGTACGCCAGGAAGTGCTGGGTGATGTGATCCAGTCCACCTACTTCGAGGCCGTCACCCAGGAAAAGCTGCGCCCGGCCGGCTATCCGTCCTTTGAACCCAAGAGCCTGGAGCAGGGCAAGGGCATCGAATACATCGCCACCTTCGAGGTCATGCCGGAGATCCATCTGGCCGGATTTGACGGGGTAGCCATCGAAAAGCCGGTGGCCCAGGTGAACGATGCGGACGTGGATACCATGCTGGAGACCCTGCGCACGCAGAATGCAGGCTGGCAGGCGGTCGAGCGCGGTGCCGCCAACGGCGATCGCGTCACCATCGATTTCAAGGGCACCATCGACGGCGCCGAGTTCCAGGGCAACAAGGGCGAAAACGTCCCCGTCACCCTGGGCGGCAAGCGCATGATTGCGGGCTTCGAAGAGGGGCTGGTGGGCGCCAAGGCAGGGGAGGAGCGTACCCTCGACCTGCAGTTCCCCGACAACTATGGTTATAAGGAAGTGGCCGGCAAACCGGTGCAGTTCAAGGTCAGCGTCAAGCAGGTGGAAGAGCCGCAGCTGCCGGAACTGGATGATGCCTTTGCCGCCAAGTTTGGTGTGGAAGGTGGCATTGCCGCCCTGCGTGGTGAGGTTCGCGCCAATATGGAGCGTGAACTGGAACAGCGTCTGAACAGCCTGGTAAAGCAGCAGGTGATGGATAAGTTGTTGGAAATCAACAATATTACTGTGCCGCAGGCGTTGGTGATGCAGGAGTCGCAGGCCTTGGCACAACAAATGCGTGAGAATATGCAGTTGCCGGCCGACAAGACCGGTTCCATTTCCCCGGCAATGTTTGAGGAGCAGGCGAAAAAGCGCGTGACCCTGGGGCTGCTCCTTGCGGAACTGGTGCAACGCCACAATCTCAAGGTCGATGCCGATGCCCTGCGCCGCAAGGTGGAGCAGATGGCTGCCGGTTATGACCAGCCGGAAGAGGTGGTGAAGTGGTTCTACGCCGACAAGCGCCGCCTGGGCGAAGTGGAGTCCCTGGCATTGGAAGAGCGTGTGGTCGAGTGGGTGCTGGGGCAGGTGCAGGTGACCGAGAAGCCGCAGGGCTTCAGTGAACTGATGAACCGTGCGTAATAACGCACCAGCTATAAAGGTATATGCATGATTACCGATAAGGGGCCTATGGCCGGAATGCAGGAAATCCGTAACCTGGGACTGGTGCCCATGGTGATTGAGCAGACGGGGCGCGGTGAGCGCGCCTTCGATATCTATTCACGTCTGCTCAAGGAGCGGGTGATCTTTGTGGTCGGCCCCATCGAAGACCATATGGCCAACCTCATCGTGGCCCAGTTGCTGTTCCTTGAATCGGATAATCCGGACAAGGACATCCACCTGTACATCAATTCCCCCGGTGGCTCGGTGACCGCCGGCATGGCGATCTATGACACCATGCAGTTCATCAAGCCCCATGTGACCACCATGTGCATCGGCCAGGCAGCCAGCATGGGGGCGGTACTACTGGCGGCGGGCGAACCGGGCAAGCGTTACTGCCTGCCCAACTCGCGCGTCATGATCCACCAGCCGCTGGGCGGGTTCTCCGGCCAGGCCTCCGATGTGGAGATCCATGCCCGGGAACTCCTATATATACGTGAGCGCCTGAACGGCATTCTGGCCCACCACACCGGCCAGCCGCTGGAACGTATCCAGCAGGACACCGAGCGTGACAATTTCATGAGCGCCGCGGTGTCCCAGGAGTACGGTCTGGTGGACAAGGTTCTGGACAAGCGCGTCTGACATACGCGGCCCTGCGCCCCGGAGGGGCATGGGGATGAGCAGCAACCCGGCAGGCAGTCGGCTTGAAAATCGGGCCGAAACGCTGCAAGGTGTAAACAAGTAACCGAAAGACGCGAGGACAGCCCATGAGCGAGGGTTCCAACAGCACGGGCGACAACGACAAGCTGCTTTACTGCTCCTTCTGCGGCAAGAGTCAGCATGAGGTGCGTAAGCTCATTGCCGGGCCGTCGGTCTTCATCTGCGATGAGTGTGTCGAGCTGTGCAACGACATCATTCGCGAAGAGGTACAGGAAGAGCAGACATCAGGTGGCCGCAGCAAACTGCCGGCGCCGCGTGAAATCAAGGCCATACTGGACGAGTATGTCATCGGCCAGGAGCGCGCCAAGAAGGTGCTGTCGGTGGCGGTGTACAACCACTACAAGCGCCTGGACGCTGGCCACAAGAAGGACGATGTGGAGATTGCCAAGAGCAACATCCTGCTCATCGGCCCCACCGGCAGCGGCAAGACCCTGCTGGCGGAGACACTGGCGCGCCTGCTCAATGTGCCGTTCACCATCGCTGATGCCACCACGCTGACCGAGGCCGGCTATGTGGGCGAGGATGTGGAAAACATCATCCAGAAGCTGTTGCAGAAGTGCGACTACGACGTGGAGAAGGCGCAGACCGGTATCGTCTACATCGACGAAATCGACAAAATCTCGCGCAAGTCCGACAACCCCTCCATTACCCGCGACGTTTCCGGCGAGGGTGTGCAGCAGGCACTGCTCAAGCTCATCGAGGGCACGGTGGCCTCGGTGCCGCCGCAGGGCGGCCGCAAGCATCCGCAGCAGGAATTCCTGCAGGTGGATACGCGCAATATTCTGTTCGTCTGCGGTGGTGCCTTTGCCGGTCTGGAAAAGGTGATCCGCAGCCGCTCCGAGAAGGGCGGCATTGGCTTCTCCGCTGAGGTGAAGAGCAAGGACGACAAGCGCAACGTTGGTGAGGTGCTGTATGACGTCGAGCCGGAGGATTTGATCAAGTATGGTCTGATCCCGGAGTTTGTCGGTCGTCTACCGGTGGTGGCCACCCTGGAGGAACTGGACGAGGCCGCCCTGGTGCAGATCCTTACCGAACCGCGTAACGCTCTTACCAAGCAGTATGCCCGCCTGTTCGATATGGAGGGGGTGGAACTAGAGTTTACCAGTGAGGCTCTTTCCGCGGTGGCGCGCAAGGCCATGGAGCGCAAGACCGGTGCACGCGGTTTGCGCTCCATACTCGAAGCCATTCTGCTTGATGTCATGTACGACCTGCCCTCGCTGGAGAATGTCAGCAAGGCGGTGATCGATGAAGGCGTGATCAAGGGTGAGGCTGAACCCTTGTTGTTATACGAAGGCGGAGAGCAACGCTCGGCGGCGGCCAGCGAGTGAGCCAACACACGGCCGCCCACGGGCGGCCGTGACGTTTCTGGCTCCGCTTGAAAACCCTGTGCGTCATCCGCATATCTTTTCTCGATGCATGGGGTTTGCATGCCCACACACGGCCAGGGCCTGTGGTTGACAGTTACGGGACACAGGCCGGGCGACGAGGTAACCGAGAATGACAGATCAGGACAAGACTTCCGAACTGACCGACCAGCTGCAGGTGATGCCGGTACTACCCCTGCGCGATGTGGTGGTCTACCCCCATATGGTCATTCCCCTGTTCGTGGGCCGCGAGAAATCCATTCTTGCCCTGGAAGAGGCGATGGCGGGCAACAAACACATCCTGCTGGTGGCGCAGAAGAGCGCGGCCCAGGATGATCCGGAACAGGACGATGTGTACCGCATCGGCACCCTGGCCAACATCCTGCAACTGCTCAAGCTTCCCGACGGCACCGTCAAGGTCCTGGTCGAGGGCACCAAGCGGGCGAAGATCATTCACTTCCTGCCCAACGACAAGTTCTTCTCCGCCCAGATCAGCCTGCTGGAAACGCCGCGGCTGGATGAGCGCGAGGCCGAGGTGTTGTCACGTTCGGTGCTCAACCAGTTCGACCAGTACGTCAAGCTGAACAAGAAGGTGCCGCCGGAGGTACTGACCTCGCTGGCCGGTATCGAGGACAGCAATCGTCTGGCCGATACCATCGCGGCGCACATGGCGCTCAAGATTGACGAGAAGCAGAGGATCCTCGAAATCGTCGAACTGCGCGAGCGCTTCGAACATATCATCGCCGCCCTGGAGTCAGAGCTCGATCTGTTGCAGGTGGAAAAGCGCATCCGTACCCGCGTCAAGCGGCAGATGGAGAAGAGTCAGCGCGAGTACTACCTGAACGAGCAGATGAAGGCGATCCAGAAGGAGTTGGGTGACCTGGAAGAGGCGCCCAACGAGATGGAGGAATTGGAGCGCAAGATTCAGAAGGCTGGTATGAGCAAGGAGGCCAAGACCAAGGCTACCACCGAACTCAACAAGCTGAAGATGATGTCGCCCATGTCGGCCGAGGCCACCGTGGTGCGCAACTACATCGATTGGCTGGTCAATGTGCCGTGGAAGAAGCGCAGCAAGGTGCGTAACGACCTGGCCCTGGCGGAACAGGTGCTGGAAGAGGATCACTACGGCCTGGAGAAGGTCAAGGAGCGCATCCTCGAGTATCTCGCCGTGCAGCAGCGCGTGAACAAGTTGAAGGGACCGGTGTTGTGCCTGGTCGGCCCCCCGGGCGTGGGCAAGACCTCGTTGGGCAAGTCCATTGCGCGCGCCACCAATCGCAAGTTCGTCCGCATGTCCTTGGGCGGTGTGCGTGACGAGGCTGAAATCCGCGGCCATCGCCGTACCTATATCGGCTCGATGCCGGGCAAGATCGTGCAGAATTTGTCTAAAATTGGCACGCGCAATCCGTTGTTCCTGCTCGACGAAATCGACAAGATGGCAATGGATTTCCGTGGCGATCCCGCCTCTGCGTTGCTGGAGGTGCTGGACCCGGAGCAGAACAACACCTTCAACGACCATTACCTGGAAGTGGATTACGACCTATCCGATGTGATGTTCGTGGCCACCGCCAACTCCATGAACATACCGGCGCCGCTGCTGGACCGTATGGAGGTCATCCGTATCCCCGGCTACACCGAGCACGAGAAGCTCAATATCGCCCAGCGTTATCTGCTGCCCAAGCAGGTCAAGGCCAATGGCCTCAAGGAAAGTGAATTGGAGATCGGCGACGAAGGCTTGCGGGCGATTGTGCGCTATTACACCCGTGAGGCCGGCGTGCGTAATCTGGAGCGGGAGATCTCCAAGATTTGCCGCAAGGTGGTCAAAGACCTGCTGCTGCATCCGGAGCAGGGCAAGGCTGTCGTCACTGAACAGAACATTGAAAAGTATCTGGGTGTACGCCGCTTCCGTTTCGGCCGCGCCGAAGAGAAGGATCAGGTCGGTCAGGTGACCGGTCTGGCCTGGACCGAGGTGGGGGGGGAACTGCTCAGCATCGAGACCGCGGTGGTGCCTGGCAAGGGCAAGCATACCATCACCGGCCAGTTGGGTGATGTGATGAAGGAGTCGATACAAGCGGCGATGAGCGTGGTGCGCAGTCGTTCGCGCAAGCTCGGCATCGATCCGGAGTTCTACGAAAAGAAGGACATCCATATCCACGTCCCCGAGGGCGCCATTCCCAAGGACGGTCCCAGCGCGGGCGTCGGCATGTGTACGGCGCTGGTATCGGCACTGACGGGTATTGCCGTGCGTGCCGATGTGGCGATGACCGGTGAGATCACCTTGCGCGGCGAAGTGCTGCCCATCGGTGGTCTGAAGGAAAAATTGCTGGCGGCGCAACGTGGTGGTATCAAGACGGTGGTGATTCCGGATGACAACCGGCGCGATCTGGCCGATATCCCCGACGCAATCAAGGAAAACCTGGAGATTCATCCAGTCAAATGGATCGATGAAGTGCTGCAGCTTGCCTTGGTGCACATGCCGGAGCCACTGCCGGAGACCGTCGAGGTGGTCGAGCCCGCCAAACCGGCGGAAGCGGAAAATCAGGGCACTATTAGGCCGCACTGATACATGGTTCACATCCCGCTGCTAACACGGCGGGGTGTTTTTCCTGCAAAATCAATTCACAATCGAGCCAAGAAAAATCCTTGCTTGACAGTGTCTCGAGGCAGTTGGTATAAAACGCCCCTCGAATCGCCGGCCGCCCAGTAATGAGGCGGTGTTTTTTTTGAACAGCGGAATATAGGAGATTACCTGGTGAATAAGTCCGAGTTGATCGATGCGGTTGCTGCAGGCGCCGATATTTCCAAGGCTGCCGCCGGCCGTGCATTGGACGCCATGATCGAGGCTGTGACCAGTGCGCTGAAGAATGGCGAGCAGGTGAACCTGGTGGGCTTTGGTACCTTCGTGGTCCGTGAGCGTGCTGCACGCAGCGGCCGCAATCCGCGTACCGGTGAAACCATCGATATCAAGGCTGCAAAAAATCCCAGCTTTAAGGCTGGCAAAGCCTTGAAGGATGCAGTAAACTAGCGCGCCTTTAGGACAGGGTGCTTAGCTCAGTTGGTAGAGCGTCGCCCTTACAAGGCGAGGGTCGGGGGTTCAAGTCCCTCAGCACCCACCATGCAATGCAGTTGTTTTTTGGAGTGGTAGTTCAGTCGGTTAGAATACCGGCCTGTCACGCCGGGGGTCGCGGGTTCGAGTCCCGTCCACTCCGCCACTAGCAAAAGGGCGCACCGCAATGTGCGCCCTTTTCTTTTTTCGGTAGAAGAAAAACATCAGCGTAGGGGCTAGAACGCCATGCTGCAATTCATCCGTGAACGCGCCCAGAGTTGGATCGCCTGGGTCATCGTAATCCTGATCATCATTCCCTTCGCGCTTTGGGGTATCAACCAATACTTCGACGGCGGCAAGGAGATTCCCGCAGCCAAGGTCAACGACACCGAAATTTCGTCGCAGCGGTTGCAGCAGGTGTTGTTCCAGCAGCAGCAGCGCCTGCGGCAGATGCTGGGTGCCAATTATCGCCCCGAGATGTTTCCCGAGGAGCAGATGCGCCAGCAGGTGCTGGATGGGCTGATCGAGCAGGAACTGCTGGTGCAGACCGCCACCGACAGCGGCATGCGTATCGGCAATGCGTTGCTGGCGGCTACCATCTACAGCGTGCCGGGGTTCCAGATCGGAGGTCAGTTTTCGCAGCAGGCCTACGAGAGCGCGCTGCGCAATAGTGGCATCGGCGATTCCATGCAGTTCGAGGCCGATCTGCGCCGTGACATGCTGACGCAGCAGTTGTATGCGGGCATCGCGCGCAGCGATTTTGCTACGCCGGCGGAGCAGCGCGCCATGCAGCAACTGTTCGGCCAGCAGCGCGATATCGGCTTCCTGCAGTTGCCGTTGGCCGATTTCATCGCCAAGGCCCAGGTCAGCGCGGAGGAAGTGCAGGCCTTTTACGAGGCACAGGGGGCGCTGTTCATACAGCCGGAGCAGGTGAGTGTTGCCTATCTGGAGTTGTCGGCCGAACAGATCGCCCAAGGTATCAAGGTGGGCGAGGATGAATTGCGTGCACGCTATCAGGCGCAACTGGCCAGTTTCTCCACGCCGGAGGAACGCCACGCCCGCCATATTCTGATTTTGGTCGAGCCGGGCGCTGATGCAGCGGCAGACGCGGCGGCGCGTGCCGAGGCAGAGAAGTTGCTGGCGCAGGTGCGCGGCGGTGCTGCCTTTGCCGACGTGGCGCGCAAGTCGTCCCAGGATCCGGTGTCAGCCGCCGAGGGCGGTGATCTCGGCTTCTTCGGTCGTGGCGTGATGGACAAGGTGTTCGAGGAGGCCGCCTTTGCCTTGAAACCGGGCCAGGTGAGCGAACCGGTGCGCAGTGCCTTCGGTTACCACATCATCCGCTTGGAGGCCGTGCGCGGCGGTAACACCAAACCGTTTGCCGAAGTGCGTGAGCAACTGTTGGCCGAGATACGCAATGAGCGTGCCGAGCAGCAGTTCTATGATCAGGCCGAGCAGTTGGCCAATCTTACCTATGAGCACCCGGACACCCTGGAAGAGGCGGCGCGTCAGCTCGAGTTGTCTGTCAAGCAGAGCGAGCCCTTCAGCCGCCGCGGTGGCACCGGTATTCTGGCCAATCCGCGCCTGTTGACGGCAGCCTTCAGTGAGGATGTGTTGGTGCGGGGCAATAATAGCGAGGCCATTGAGGTGGGGCGCAATCATCTGGTGGTGTTGCGCGTCGTGCAGCATCAGCCTGAGCAGCGCCGCCCCCTGGAGCAGGTGCGTGATGACATCGTGAACCGCCTGCGCCGTGACAAGGCCGCTGCCGCCGCGCGTGAGGCCGCTGCGGCATTGCAGCAGCAATTGCAGCAGGGCGGAGACCCCGCCCTGATTGCCAAGGGGGCACGGGCCAAGTGGCAGCGCAAGGAAGGTGTGGCGCGGGAAGACGGCAGTGTGGATGCCGCTATTCTGCGCAGTGCCTTTGCCATGCCGCGTCCGCAGGGGACTCGGCCGCGTTGGGAGACCACCGTGACCGCAGGCGGTGACATCGCTGTGTTGGGCCTGTACGCGGTGCGGGATGGCGAAGTGGTCGAGGGCGAGACTGGTGCGGCGGGTGACCTGGAGCGTGCGGCGGGCGAAGCTGCCTTTGCCGCCGTGTTGGGCAGTATCCGTGCCGCCGCCAAGGTCAGTCGTCCAGCCCGGCAGCCCTAGCGCGGAGGCCAGACGATGAGGCTGCTGCGGCTCAAACTGCACTGGCAGATCCTCATCGCGCTGGCGCTCGCCGTTCCGGCCGGCCTGCTGGCCGGCCGCGACGGCGGTGTATTCGGTATCACCTTCTACGCGGTGTTCGACTTTGTCGGCACCCTGTTCCTCAATGCGCTGAAGATGCTGATCGTGCCGCTGATCATGGCCTCGATCATCAGCGGCATTGCCGGTATCGGTTCCTCTTCCGCCCTCGGCCGCCTCGGCGGCCGCACCCTGCTGTATTACATGACGACCAGCCTGTTGGCGATCCTGGTCGGTCTGTTGCTGGTCAATATGGTGGCGCCCGGCATCATCGACGGCGAGCCGGCCCAGCAGCGGCTGGGTCTGGTGACGGAAAATCACGCCGTCTTGGACAAGGTGGCGGGGCGCGACGCCGGTGATGTGGTGGATGTGTTCCTGCGCATGGTGCCGGTGAACATCGTCGCAGCGGCGGCCGAAGGGCAGATGCTGGGGCTGATCTTTTTCAGCCTGCTGTACGGCTATTTCATGACGCGCATCGGTGCCGCCTATGCGGAGGTGCAGTACAACTTCTGGCACGGCCTGTTCAAGGTGATGATGTTGATCACCGAGTGGGTGATTCGTTTCGCGCCGCTTGGCGTGTTCGCCCTGGTGGCGCGGGTGGTGGCCGACACGGGGTTCTCCGCTTTCGCGCCGCTGGCCTGGTTCTTCATCACCGTCCTCGCGGCACTTGCCGTACACTTTCTCATCATCCTGCCGCTGCTGCTGCGTTTCATCGGACGGGTCAATCCGTTGCGCCACTATCAGGCCATGGCGCCGGCGCTGCTCACGGCGTTTTCCACCGCTTCCTCGTCGGCCACCCTGCCGCTCACCCTGGAGTGCGTGGAGAAGAACGCCGGGGTGTCCAATCGCACCAGCAGCTTCGTGTTGCCACTGGGAGCGACGGTGAACATGGACGGCACGGCGCTGTACGAGTGTGTGGCGGCGATGTTCATCGCCCAGGCCTACGGCCTGGAGTTGAGCTTCGGCGTGCAGTTCACCATCGTGCTGGTGGCCCTGCTCACCTCCATCGGCGTGGCCGGTATTCCGGCGGCGAGTCTGGTGGCCATCGCCATCATTCTCGGCAGCATCGGCCTGCCACTGGAGGGCATCGCGCTAATTCTTGCAGTGGACCGCGTGCTCGACATGTGCCGCACGGCGGTGAATGTCTACAGCGATTCCTGTGGCGCGGTGATCATCGCGCGCCTGGAAGGGGAGGAAGGGATCCTGCCGGAGAAGGCGCCGGGTTGATTCAATCACCGTCCGGCAGGGCCATGGCCTGCACGTGGTAGCCGGCATCGACATAGAGCACGTCGCCGCTGATGCCGGAGGCGAGGTCGGAGCAGAGAAAGGCCGCGGCATTGCCCACCTCGTCCAGGGTTACATTGCGGCGCAGCGGCGCGTTGCGTGCGCCATAATCTAGCATCTGGTTGAAGTCGCTGATCCCCTTGGCGGCTGCGGTCTTGATGGGGCCGGCGGAGATGGCATTGACCCGCACCTGCTCCGGGCCGAGCGCCGCGGCCATGTAGCGCACATTGGCCTCCAGGCTGGCCTTGGCCAGGCCCATCACGTTGTAGTGCGGCACGGCGCGGACTGCGCCGAGGTAGCTGACGGTGAGCAGGGCGCTGCCGGGCCGCAGCATGGACCGCGCCGCCTTGGCCAGGGCGACGAAGCTGTAGGAGCTGATGTCATGGGCGATGCGGAACCCTTCGCGGGTGACGTCGTCTATGTAATTGCCCTCCAGCTGGCCGGCCGGGGCGTAGGCCACGGAATGGACGATGATGTCGAGATGATTCCAATAGTCGTCGAGCTGGTTGAACACCTGTTCGATATCGGCGTCGCGGCCGACGTCGCAGTGCAGCGTGATGTCCGAGTCCAGGCCAGCCGCCAGGGTGGCGATGCGTCCCGCCAGCTTTTCGCTTTGATAGGTAAAGGCCAGCTCGGCACCTTCGCGCCGCATTGCCCTGGCGATGCCCCAGGCGATGGAATGGTCGTTGGCCAGGCCGACGATGAGCGCGCGTTTGCCCTGCAGAAAACCCATGGCGAACTCCAGTTGTTAAGGCAGGGAGGCTCGTACTACCATGCGGCCGTTGCCCTGCAACTTGTGGGTTCATCATACAACCGAACCATAACAATGAACCACCGGCGCTCCTCCATGTCGCGGACCCTGTTGCAACAAGTATGACCATGTATCGCCTTGCCTTGCTCCTGTGGTTGCTGTGCGTTGCCGCGCCGGTGCTGGCGGCCCCGGCCCAGGCGCTTGGTTACACACCGGCCTATGCGCCGGGCTTCGCCCACTTTCACTATGTCGACCCCGAGGCGCCCAAAGGCGGCAGCATCAATCTGTCGTCCGTCAGTGGTTTCGACAGCCTCAATCCCTTCACCCTCAAGGGACAGTCCGCGGCCGGCCTCAGCGATCTGATGTTCGAGACCTTGATGGAGGGCAGCCTGGACGAGCCGTTCAGCCAGTACGGCCTACTGGCGGAGGATGTCCAATTGGCGCCGGATCGCCGTTCAGTGACCTATCGTCTCAATCCGCAGGCGCGTTTCTACGACGGCAGTCTGGTGACCGCCGCCGATGTGAAGTTCTCCTTCGAGACCCTGCGTGACAAGGGCCACCCGCAGTATCGCTTCTACTGGGGCGACATCGAGCGGGCGGTGGTGGTGGACGAGCGTACCGTGCGCTTCGATTTCGCGCGCGTCAATCCCGAACTGCACATGATCGCCGGCCAGATACCCATCTTCTCCCGTGCCTGGGTGGGCGAGCGCGACTTCGACCGCATGGCCCTGGTCGAGCCAATCACCAGCGGCCCCTACCGTGTCGAAAGATACGAACTGGGCAAGTACATCACCTTCGTGCGTAACCCCGATTACTGGGCGCGTGATCTCAACGTGCGCCGCGGCATGTACAACTTCGACCGGGTTACCTTCAAGTTCTACCGCGACTTCACCGTGGCGCTGGAGGCGTTCAAGGCTGGCGAATTCGACTTCATCGCCGAATACAACTCCAAGACCTGGGCGCGCGATTACGTCGGCAGCAAGTTCCGTGATGGCCGCATCGTCAAGACTGAGTTGGAGCACCACAATAACGCCGGCATGCAGGGCTTTGTATTCAATCTGCGCCGGCCGTTGTTTCAGGACATCCGCGTGCGCCGCGCCCTGACCCTGGCGCTGGACTTCGAATGGTCCAACCGCCAACTGTTCTATAACCAGTACGCGCGTTGTGACAGTTATTTCAGCAACAGCGAGCTGGCCGCGCGCGGCGTACCCAGCGGTGCCGAATTGGCCCTGCTGGAGCCATTCCGTGAACAGTTGCCGGCGGAGCTGTTCCAGCGGCCCTGGTTGCCGCCCAGCACCGAGCCACCGCATAGCCTGCGCGACAATCTGCGCCAGGCCAAGGCCCTGCTGCTGGAGGCGGGCTGGAGCTATCGCAACGGCGCGCTGCGCAATGCCGCCGGCGAGCCGTTCCACTTCGACATCATGCTGGTGCAGAAGGGCTTCGAGCGCATCGTTGCCCCCTATGCGCGCAATCTGGGCAGGCTGGGCATCACGGTGAGTTACCGCACGGTGGACCCGGCGCTGTACCAGCGGCGCATGGATACCTACGACTACGACATGGTGGTGGCCGGTTTCGGCCAGTCGCAGTCGCCGGGCAACGAACTGCTGGGCATGTTCCATTCCTCGGCGGCGACGCAGGAGGGCACGCGCAACCTGATCGGTATTCAGGACCCGGTGGTGGATGCGCTGGTAGAGCAGGTGATCTATGCCCGCGATCGTGCGGCGCTGGTGAGTGCGGTGCATGCACTGGATCGGGTACTGCTGTGGGGTGAATATCTGGTGCCGCACTGGTATATCGGCACCCATCGTGTCGCCTACTGGGATCGCTTTGGCATGCCGCAGCAATTGCCGCTTTATTACAACGCATCGAGCTGGATGCTGAGCACCTGGTGGAGCAAGGAGGGGCAGCGCTGATGGCCGCCTACATACTCAAACGCCTGTTGCTGATGATCCCCACCCTCATCGGGGTGTTGCTGATCACCTTCATCGTCATTCAGTTTGTGCCCGGCGGGCCGGTGGAGCAACTGGTGGCGCAGCTCAAGGGGCAGGGCATGCAGGGCGAGGCCAGCGCCGGTATCCAAGGCCTGTACCGCGGCGCGCAGGGGCTGGACAGCGAGCGGCTGGCGGAGTTGAAGGCCTATTACGGCTTCGACAAGCCGGCTTGGCAGCGCTTCGTGGAGATGCTGGGCAATTACGTCACCTTCAACCTGGGCGACAGCTATTTTCATCACCAGTCGGTACTAGACCTAGTGCTGTCCAAGCTGCCGGTGTCCATCAGTCTCGGCATGTGGACCTTCTTCCTCACCTATCTCATCTCTGTGCCGCTCGGCGTGGCCAAAGCGGTGCGCGACGGCACGCCGTTTGATATGGCCACCAGCACCTTGATTCTCATCGGCTACTCCATCCCCGGCTTCGTGCTTGGCATCACCCTGCTGGTGCTGTTCGGCGGTGGCAGCTTCTGGGATGTGTTTCCGCTACGTGGCCTTACCTCCGACAACTGGGAGGAGTTGTCGACGGGCGGCAAGGTGCTGGACTATCTCTGGCACATGGTGCTGCCGGTCACCGCCGCGGTGGTGGGCAGCTTTGCGGTGATGACCATGCTGACCAAGAACAGCTTTCTGGAGGAGATCCGCAAGCAATATGTGCTGACCGCGCGCGCCAAGGGCCTGAGTGAGAACGCCGTGCTGTACCGCCATGTGTTCCGCAACGCCATCATTCCACTGATCACCGGCTTCCCCGGCGCCTTCCTGGCGGCCTTCTTCACCGGCAGTCTGCTCATCGAAACTATCTTCTCTCTCGACGGCATCGGCCTGCTGTCCTACGACGCGGTGATGAAGCGCGACTATCCGGTAGTGATGGGTACGCTGTATCTGTTCACCCTGATCGGCCTGGTGGGCAAGCTGCTCACCGACATCTGCTACGTGCTGGTCGACCCACGCATCCAGTTCGAGTCGGTGAAACAATGAGTCAGCTACAGGGCAGCGCAGTGCTCCAGCTCGATGCTGAGTCACGGCCGCCGCGGGTCACCGCCGCGCAGCGTGCTTGGCAGCGCTTCAAGGCCAACCGCCGCGGCTACGTAAGTCTGTGGCTGTTCAGCATTCTGTTCGTGCTCAGCCTGGGCGCCGAGCTGCTGTCCAACGACAAGCCGATCATCGTGAACTACGAGGGTGCCTATTACTTTCCCCTGTTCGTCACCTATCCTGAGACCACCTTCGGCGGCGATTTCGTCACCGAGACCGATTACCTCGATCCGTTCATCCGCGACCAGCTGAGCGCGGGTGACAACTGGGCGCTGTATCCGCCCAATCCCTATCGTTACGACACCATCAATTATTTCGCCCAGGCGCCCAACCCGGCGCCACCGTCGGCGGACAACCTGCTCGGCACCGATGATCGCGGCCGCGACGTGTTGGCCCGCCTGATCTATGGCTTCCGCATTTCGGTGCTGTTCGGCCTGGCGCTGACCGCCATCGGCGTCGCCATCGGCATCCTGGCCGGCGCCATCCAGGGTTACTTCGGTGGCCGCATCGACCTGTTCGCGCAGCGCTTCATGGAGGTTTGGGGCTCGATGCCGGAGCTGTATCTGCTCATCATCTTCGCTTCCATCTTCCAGCCCAGCCTGCTGCTGCTCATCGTGTTGCTCAGCCTGTTCGGCTGGATGGGCCTGGCCGATTATGTGCGTGCCGAATTTCTGCGCGGCCGCAACATGGACTACGTGCGCGCGGCGCGCGCCCTGGGTGTGTCCAACCGCACCATCATGTGGCGCCACCTGTTGCCCAATGCCATGACCCCGGTGATCACCTTCCTGCCGTTTCGTGTCAGCGGCGCGGTGCTGGCGCTGACCAGCCTGGACTTCCTCGGTCTCGGTGTGCCGCCGACCACACCCAGCCTGGGCGAGCTGCTGGCGCAGGGCAAGGACAGTATCGATGCCTGGTGGCTGTCGATGACCACCTTCGTGGTGCTGGTGGGTACCTTGATGCTGCTGATCTTCATCGGAGAGGCGCTGCGTTCGGCGCTGGATACGCGACAGGGCTGATATGGAACCGTTGCTGCAGGTTGACAAGCTCAGCGTCGCCTTCGGCCCTGCCGCGGCGCGGCAGGCCGTGGTGGAGGAGGTGAGCTTCGCCATCCAGCCGGGCGAGAAGCTGGCTCTGGTGGGCGAGTCGGGTTCGGGCAAATCGGTGACGGCGCTGTCTATCCTGCGCCTGCACGAGGCGCCGCGCACCGGCTACGGCGGCAGCATTCGCTTCGCCGGCCGCGAGCTGCTGGGGTTGTCAGAGGCACAGATGCGCCACATCCGCGGCCGCGATATCGCCATGATCTTCCAGGAGCCGATGATCGCCCTCAATCCGCTGCATACCATCGGCCGGCAGATCATCGAGCCCTTGTTGCTGCATGAGGGGCTGGACGGCAGGGCGGCGCGGCAGCGCGCCATCGATTTGCTCGGCCGCGTCGGCATTCCCGATCCGGCACAGCGGCTGGAATCCTTCCCGCACCAGTTGTCCGGTGGCCAGCGCCAGCGCGCCATGATTGCCATGGCCTTGGCCTGCAAGCCGAAACTGCTCATCGCCGATGAGCCGACCACCGCACTGGATGTGACCATCCAGCGTCAGATACTCGATCTGCTGGACGAATTGCAGGGCGAATTCGGCATGGCGGTGCTGCTCATCACCCACGACCTCAATATGGTGCGTCATTTTGCGCGGCGCGTGTGTGTGATGCAGCGCGGCCGTCTGGTCGAACAGGGCGCAGTGGCCGAGCTGTTCGCTGCGCCGCAGCATCCCTATACGCGGCAACTGCTGGCCAGCGAACCGGACGTGCTGCCGGCGGCGGCGGAGCGTGCGGCGCTGGCCGGGCAGGCGCCGCTATTGGCTGCACGTGATCTGTCCTGCCACTTTCCCATCAAGGCCGGTTTCTTCCGCCGCCAGGTGGGGGCCGTGCGGGCGGTGGACGAGGTGCAGCTCGAACTGCGTCCCGGCGAGACGCTGGGCGTGGTGGGTGAATCGGGCTCGGGCAAGTCGACGCTGGGCATGTGCCTGCTGCGTCTGCAGGACTGTCAGGGTGAAATCAGCTTCGAGGCGCAACGGCTGGATAGCTTGCAGCAACGCGCCCTGCGTCCGCTGCGGCGCCAGTTCCAGGTGGTGTTTCAGGATCCGTATTCGTCGTTGTCGCCACGCATGACGGTGGAACAGATCATCGGTGAGGGACTGGCGCTGCACTTCCCCGAGCTGGATGTAGCGGCGCGGCGCGCGCGCATCGTGCAGGTGTTGGAGGAGGTGGGGCTGTCCGCGGACATGCTGCCGCGCTATCCGCACGAGTTTTCCGGTGGCCAGCGCCAGCGCATCGCCATCGCCCGCGCCGTGGTGCTGGAGCCGAAGCTGATCTTGCTGGACGAACCCACCAGCGCGCTGGATGTGTCGGTGCAGAAACAGGTGTTGTCGCTGTTGCGTGATTTGCAGCGCAGGCACCGTATGAGCTATCTGTTCATCTCCCATGACCTTAAGGTGATCCGCGCCATTGCCCATCGCGTCATGGTGATGCGCGACGGCAAGGTGGTGGAGACGGGAGAGACGGAACGGGTGTTCGATGCGCCGCAGCACGAATATACCCAGCGGCTGCTGGCAGCGGCGTTGTTTAAATGACAGCTACGGGTTTCGAGTGTGAAGTTTCACAATCCGAAACCCGTAACTTTTCTTACATATTACCCGACTGGCGGATCACATCCACATACAGGGTCAGCCGCTGGCCCGGGCGCAGTACTTTCTTGCCGTCCAGGTTGTTCCAGCTGATCAGGTTGTCGACGCTGACGCGGAAGCGCTGCGAGATGGCGTGCAGCGAGTCGCCGCTGCGCACGGTATAGCCGATGCGTTGGCGCGTACTGCTGCTGAAGGGGTGGGTGAAGCTGGCGGGGTTGTTGGCGGCCACCACTTCGTCCTTGGCGCCGGCACCGGTCCAGATCACCAACTTGCGGCCCGGCAGCAGTGGGTCACGCGGCGCCATGCCGTTCCAACGCGCCAGTTCGTGCACGCCGACGTCGTGGCGGCGGGCGATACTCCACAGTGAATCGCCGCTCTTGACCTGGTATTCCACGCGGCGGCCTTCACGCGGCTGGTTTTGCGTGGCGATGAGGCGTTGCTCCTCGCTCAGACGGTAGCTGGCCAGGCTCTGGCGTGCCACCGGGATGGTGAGGGTGTCGCCGACGCGGATGGTGTTGCCGCGCAGCTTGTTGACGCTGCGCAGCAGTTCCACCGTGGTGCGGTAGTTCTGGGCGATCTGCAGCAGATTCTCGCCATTTTTGACCTGGTGGCGCTCCCAGCGCACGCGGCGCTGCGGTGGATGGGCGGCGAGACGTTCCTGGAAGCCGGCCACGCGCTCGATGGGCAGCAGCAGGTCGTGTGGCCCGTCCGGATCGGTGGCCCAGCGGTTGAAGCCGGGGTTGTAGAGATAGATTTCTTCCAGCGAAATCTCCGCCAGTTCGGCCGCCAGGGCCAGGTCGATCTGTGAATCCACTGCAACCGTGGTCAGCACCGGCTCATTGGCCACCGGCTCCAGGCTGACGCCGTGGGCATCGGGGTCCAGCACCAGGCGTGAGATGGCGAGTAGCTTGGGCACATAGCCGCGGGTCTCACGCGGCAGGTCCAGCGACCAGAAGTCGGTGGGTTTGCCCTGGGCCTTGTTGCGCGCCACGGCGCGACGTACGGTGCCCTCGCCGGAGTTGTAGGCGGCGATGGCCAGCAGCCACTCGCCGTCGAAGTGATCGCGCAGGTACTCCAGGTAGTCGAGGGCGGCGCGGGTGGAGGCGGCGACATCGCGGCGGCCGTCGTACCACCAGTTCTGCTTCAGGTCGAAGCGCTTGCCGGTACCGGGGATGAATTGCCACAGGCCGGCAGCGCGGCCGTGGGAGTAGGCGAAGGGCTGGAAGGCGCTCTCCACCACCGGCAGCAGTACCAGTTCCATGGGCAGATTGCGTTCCTCTACCGCCTCGACGATGAGGTGCAGATAAGGGGTGGCACGGGTGACGACGCGGTCCAGGTAGCCCTGGTGGCTGGCATACCACTCCAGATCGGCACGGATACCCGGGTGGTCGTGATCAGGCAGGGTCATGCCGGCGCGGATGCGCTCCCAGATGTCCTGCGGCGGTTCGCACAGAGCGCCGGGCAGATCGGGCAGGGACCAGAGTGAGGCCACTACAGTCGGCGCGGATTCCTTCACTGTGGGATTGGCGACCACCGTACCCTGTTCGTTCAGGGGATCGGCGGGGCGGGCCTGCTGTTGCAGACAGCCGGCCAGGACCAGCGGGAGCAGGGAAAGGGACAGAATACGGAGCATTGTTGTTCTCATCCAGGGCGTTGGGTGCAATGGTAGGCCGTGGCCCGGGGTGGGTTCAAGGATTAATCGAGGCTGTCTTTCCACTGCCGTACCGTGGCGAACACGCTGGCGCCGTCGGGCAGGGCATGGCCGGCATGGCGCTCGGCGGCGGCGATGACCTCCGGCATGGCGCTGCGCAGAAAGGGATTGGTCTTCAACTCCTGCAACAGCGGGGCGGGCACGGTGGCCTCGTGGCGGGCGCGGCGGCGCGCCACCTCGTCGATGCGGGCGAGGATATCGGCGTTGTCCGGCTCCACCACCTGGGCGAAGCGCAGGTTGGCCGCAGTGTATTCGTGGGCACAATAGATCAGGGTGGTCTCGGGCAGGGCGGCGATGCGGCTCAGGGAGGCGTGCATCTGCTGCGCTGTGCCCTCGAACAGGCGGCCGCAGCCGGCGGTGAACAGGGTGTCGCCGCAGAACAGGGCGCCGTGGCCGTGATAGCAGACATGGCCACGGGTATGGCCGGGGGTCTCCAGCACGGTGAACTCCAGCCCCAGCGCATCGAGTGTCACGCGGTCGCCATCGGTCACCGGATGGGTCAGGCCGGGGATGCGCTCGCGCGCCGGGCCGTAGACCGGTATGTCATAGCGGGCGGTGAGGTCGCAGACGCCGCCGGTATGGTCGCCGTGATGGTGGGTGACCAGGATGGCGACGGGCTCCAGCCCCTCCTGTATCAGGCGGGCCAGCACCGGCTCGGCGTCGCCCGGGTCGACGATGGCGACGCGGCGGCTGCCGGGCAGTGCGGGCAGCCAGATATAATTGTCGTCAAAGGCGGGAACGTAACGGACATCAAGCATAATGGGCGCATGGTGACAGGAGGGGGGTATCGGGTCAATGTGGGCTAGCCTGAAGCGGCTGTTGCAATCCTATCGCTGCGCCTCCGGCCGCGAGGCGCGCGCTGGCCTGCGGCAGTGGTATGCCACGCCGCTGGGGCGCACCCTGGCCGCCTGCGAACAATCCCGCCTGGATGAAAGCCTCGGCAATCTGTTCGGCTATCACCTGTTGCAGGTGGGCACGCCGCAGGGCGGCGATCTGACCGCGGCCTCCCGGATTTCCCACCGCATGCTCCTCGCCGACCGTGCCACGGACCTGCCGTCGCAGGGCGACAGCGAGGGGTGTATCGGTCTGCCCGAGGCATTGCCGGTCGCCGGCGACAGCATCGATCTGCTGCTGCTGCCCCATGTGCTGGCCTTTGCCGATGACCCGCACCAGGTATTGCGCGAGGCGGAGCGGGTGGTGATCCCCGAGGGGCATGTGGCGGTGCTGGGCTTCAATCCATGGAGTCTGTGGGGCCTGTGCCGGCTGGTGCTGGGCTGGCGGCGCCAAGCGCCGTGGTGCGGGCGCTTCCTGAGTCCCTGGCGGGTCAAGGACTGGCTGTCGCTGCTGGGCTTTGATACGGTGCTGCTGCACCACATGTACTATCGCCCGCCGCTGCGTCATCCGGGACTGCTGGAGCGCCTGTCGTTTCTGGAGCGCTGGGGGCGGCGCGGGTGGCCGATCCTGGGTGGTGGCTACCTGCTGCTGGCGAGGAAACGCGTCGCCACCCTGACACCCATCCGCCCGCGCTGGCGCCCGCGCCGTGCCCTGGTGGCCACCGGCCTGGCCGGACCTACTGTACGAAAGCAGAAACATGACGGAAAGCTGTAACGACACGGTGGAAATCTATACTGACGGCGCCTGCCGCGGTAATCCCGGCCCCGGCGGCTGGGGGGCGCTGTTGCGCTTCAAGGGCAAGGAAAAGCACCTGTACGGCGCCGAAGCGCTGACCACCAACAACCGCATGGAACTGATGGCAGCCATCATGGGGCTGGAGGAGCTGACGCGTGGCTGCAAGGTACGCGTGACCACCGACTCGCAGTACGTGATGAAGGGCATCACCGAGTGGCTGGCCAACTGGCGCCGCCGCGGCTGGAAGACTGCGGACAAGAAGCCGGTGAAGAATGCCGATCTGTGGCAGCGGCTGGACGAGGCCTGCCGGCGCCATCAGGTGGAGTGGGCCTGGGTGCGCGGCCATAACGGCCATCCGGAAAATGAGCTGGCCGACGAGCTGGCCAATCGTGCCATCGATGAAATGCAGGAAAAAGTCTGATGCGACAGATCGTACTGGATACCGAAACCACCGGTCTGGAGCCGGGTGACGGCCACCGTATCATCGAGATCGGCTGTGTCGAACTGATCAACCGCCGCCTCACCGGCAACACCTTTCATCGGTACCTGCAGCCGGACCGCGAGATCGACCCCGGCGCCATCGAGGTACACGGCATCACCAATGAAATGCTGGCCGACAAGCCGCGTTTCGCCGACGTGGCGCGCGCCTTTCTCGACTTCGTCAGCGGCGCCGAACTGATCATCCACAACGCCCCCTTCGACGTGGGGTTTCTCAACCACGAACTGAAGCGGCTGGAGGGGGCGTGGGGGCGTATCGACGAGCACTGCCGTGTGCTCGATACCCTGGCGATGGCACGCCAGCTGCACCCGGGGCAGAAGAACAACCTGGATGCGTTGTGCAAGCGCTACGGCATCGACAACACCCACCGCGAGCTGCACGGCGCGCTGCTCGACGCCGAGATCCTGGCCGATGTCTATCTGGCCATGACCGGCGGCCAGACCACGCTGTCGTTGGGGGGCAGCCAGGCTGGCGGTACCGCGGCGGCCCCGGAGGCCATCCGCCGCCTCAGTGGCCGGCCGGCGTTGCGCGTGGTGCGCGCCAGTGCGGAGGAACTCGCCGCCCATGAGCAACGGCTGCAGGCCATCGACAAGGCCAGCGGCGGCAAGTGCCTGTGGCGTGCGCTCGATGCGCCGGCGCTGGCGGTTCCGGGCGAGTCAGAGTAATCTGCTAGGCAATGGTCGGGCGTAGGTAGAATTCTTAAGAATAAAATGGAGGAGTAACCTCATGGCGCAGGAAATGAAGTCGCGTAGTGATGCAGTATCGCGCTGGGTCAGCTTCCGTCTGGGTAGCGAGACCTACGGTATCGATGTCATGCAGGTGCGGGAAGTGCTGCGTGGCACGGAGATTTCGCCGGTGCCCGGTGCTCCCAGTTATGTGCTTGGCATCATCAACCTGCGCGGCAATGTGGTCAGCATCATCGATACCCGCAGCCGCTTCGGTCTGCCGCCCCATGACATGGATGATGCCTCCCGTATCCTGATCCTGGAGGCGGGCGATCATGCGGTCGGTTTCCTGGTCGACAGCGTGTGTGAGGTGGCGGAACTGCGTGCCTCCGAGATCGAGTCCGCCCCCGATACCGGGGCGGGCGATTCCGCCCGTTTCATCTCCGGTCTGTCCAACCGCAAGGAAGGCCTGCTGATCCTGGTGGATGCCAGCAAATTGCTGTCCGACGAGGAAATGTCCGAGCTGGCGAGCTTCTGATCCGAGCAGCGCGGTAAAAGGGGGCAGCATGACTAAGCATTCCCATTCGGATGATCGCCTGGAGCTGTTGCTGTTCGACCTGAGCGGCAGGCAGCGTTTTGGCATCAATGTGCTCAAGGTCAAGGAGATCATCCCCTGTCCCAGCCTGACCCATTTGCCCCAGGCCCATGCCGCAGTGAAGGGTGTGGCGCATTTGCGCGGGGCGCCGGTGACGGTGATCGAACTGGCCCGCGCCATCGGCCGCGGTCAGGTGCAGAAGGACGGGGCATGTGACGGCTCCATCATCATCACTGAATTCAATCGCAGCATGCAGGGCTTTCTGGTGCACAAGGTCGACCGTATCGTGCACTGCGACTGGAAGAAGGTATTGCCGCCGCCAGTGGGTACCGGTGTCGGCAGCTACATTACCGGTGTTACCGATGTGGACGGTGAGCTGGTGCAGATACTGGATGTCGAGAAGGTCATCGGCGAGGTCATCGAGCCGGTGGAGGCATCGGGTGATGTGCAACTGGCGGAAGGGGAGCGCGCACGTCTGCAAGGCCGCCGCGTGATGGTCGTCGATGACTCGGTGGTGGCGCGCCACCAGACGGCAAACACCCTGGAACCGCTCGGTATGGAATGCCTGATGGTGCGCGACGGCAAGGAGGCCTTGGATGCGCTGAAGGCGCTGGCCCGTGATGGCACCCTGGTGGATATAGTGCTGTCCGATATCGAAATGCCGGAGATGGACGGCTATACGCTGACGCGTGAAATACGCAACGATCCTACGTTGCAACATCTGTACGTGCTTTTGCACACCTCGCTCAACGGTGCCATCAATACGGAGAAGGCGCAGAAGGCCGGCGCCAATGATGTGCTCACCAAATTCGTTCCCATCGATCTCGCCCACGCCGTGGCGCGCGCCTTGTGCGCGTGAGGATTTGCAGTATGCTCATGCGGTCACTTTATGTGCCGGTACTGCTGCTGTTGTTGCTACTGGCTGGCTGCTCACGTCCCGCACTGTATGAGGCCAAGGTCTATGTGTTCGGCACCCTGGCCGATATTTCGGTGTGGGGGGCGGACGAGAAAGCCGCTCGTGCTGCCGTCGATGCCGTGGCGGCAGACTTCCAGCGCATGCATCACGAGTGGCATGCCTGGGAACCGGGGCCGCTGGTCGAGCTGAATGCCGCTATCGCTGCCGGCCAGTCCGCGCCGGTGCCATCTTCCATCGTTCCCCTGATCGAGCGTTCGCAGGAGATCTACCTCCGCAGCGAAGGTTTGTTCAATGCCGGCATCGGCCGGCTGCTCAATCTGTGGGGCTTCCAGAGCAGCGAGCGCCCCAGTGGTCCGCCGCCGTCGCGCGAGGCCATTGCCGCCTTGCTGGCAGAGAATCCGGCCATGACCGATCTGGAATTGAAAGACGGTGTGCTGCGCTCGACGAATCCTGCCGTGCAACTGGATTTTGGCGGCATAGCCAAGGGCTATGCGGTGGAACTGGCGCTGGCGCGCCTGCGCAGTTTTGGCATCGACAACGCCATCGTCAATGCGGGCGGCGGTCTGGGCGTCATCGGTCGCCATGGTGATCGTCCGTGGCGTGTCGGCGTGCGTCATCCGCAGGGGCAGGGGGTGTTGGCCTCACTGGAGGTGCGTGACGGCGAACATGTACATACCTCGGGCAACTACGAGCGCTTCCGCGAGCATGAGGGCCTGCGCTATGCCCACATCCTCGACCCGCGTACCGGTTGGCCGGTGGACAGCATTACCTCCTGTACCGTGATTAGTCGGGATGGCACCCTGGCCGATGCCGCCGCCACCGCGCTAGTCATCGCCGGCCGTGACGACTGGCACCGCCTGGCCGTGAAGATGGGGATCAAGTACGTGATGCTGGTGGGTGAGGACGGTACGATCTACATGAATCCAGCCATGGCCGCACGTGTGCAGTTTGGCGAGGCCACGCCGCCCATCGTGCTCAGTGCGGAGTTGTAGTGCTTACGGGCTGATACTGAGCACATAGCTGGCGATGGTGGCCAGCGGCAGGACGTAAAAGTAGGCCTGCATCAAGCGGCGGATGAGGGGATGGGCGTTTTTCAGCTCCATGAAGTGATCGATGACCACCCTTCCCTTAATCGCCATGGTGATGACCACCACGGTCAGCAGCAGATAACCCGGTTCGGCGGTTTCCCCCAGTAACGATCCACCCAGCGTCAGCGCAACCAGCAGCAACCAGAGTGCGGTGACGGTCTGTTTATGTGTCATCGCCGTTCGCCCTCAGCGCAACAAGTACAACAGCGGGAAAATGATCAGCCACACCAGATCGGTTGCATGCCAGTAGGATGCAAACGATTCCAGTCCCTCGTGGCTGGCCGGGGTGTACGTACCGCCATGGGTACGGAAGATCACCCAGCACAGACCGATCATGCCCCAACCCACATGCACCATGTGGGTCAGGGTCAGATAGTAGTAAACGGTAAAGAAGGCTCCGTTTCCGACGCTGACACCGTGCGCCATGTTCCAGCCAAACTCGAAATACTTGGTCACCATATAGCCGGCGGCCGCCAGCATCACCAGATATAGCCAGCGCACACTGAGGGCAGGACGGTTCTGCCGGATGGCTATAACAGCGTTCACTACGAAGTAACTGCCGGAAATCATCAGCAGGGTGTTCAGGGTGCCGGCGTGGAGGTTGAGTTGTTGCGGGCCGGTGCTGAACTCTTGGGGAAAGACGACACGGGCGGTGAAATATACCGCGAACAACACCGCAAACTCAGTCATTTCGCACAATATTCCTGCCCACATCCCCTTGTTGCCGGGAATATGCCCTGCGGCGGGAAGTTGCTCGCTGCTGGCTAGGCTCATGGGCGGAACGCAATCCAGGTCATCATGGGGCCGGAGCCTACAGCAACGGCGGCGGGTATGCCTTGTGCTGCATCAAGCCGCCGGGCTCATCCACAAAGAGCCAATGGATTTGCCGCGGAGGGACCGGAGACGGGGGCCCGTAGAACGGGCCTGGCTGTTCTCCGTGTCCGCCGTGGTGGGAGTTGGCGTTAGCGGCGCTTGGACCAGAATTGGGCAGCGAGCTGCTGCAGGCTCTGGGCGAGGTGGGCCACATTCTGTGCTGCTTGCTCGCTCTGTGCGCCGGTGTCGGCGTTGGCGTCGGAGATCTGACGGATGGAGATGACGTTGCGATTGATCTCCTCACCCACGGCGCTTTGCTCCTCCACAGCGGTGGCGATCTGCGTGCTCATGTCGGTGATCACGCTGACGCTGCGGGTGATGCTCTCCAGCGAGGCCGCGGCATGGCGCGCCTGTTCGACACTGCTGTCGGCCTGTTCACGGCTCAGGTTCATCACCTTCACCGCCGAGCGGGCGCCTTCCTGCAGTTTTTCGATCATCGACTGGATTTCCTGCGTCGACTGCTGCGTGCGTGAGGCGAGGGTGCGTACCTCGTCGGCGACCACGGCGAAACCGCGGCCCTGCTCGCCGGCGCGTGCGGCCTCGATGGCGGCATTGAGCGCCAGCAGGTTGGTCTGTTCGGCGATGCCGCGGATCACATCCAGCACCGAGGTGATCTCGCTGCTGCGCGCCTCCAGCTGCTGGATCACGCCGGAGGCCTTCTCCACTTCCGCCGCCAGACGGCCAATGGCATTGCTGGTATCGGCCACCACCTGCCGTCCCTGACGTGCCTCACCATCGGCCTTGTCGGCCGCATCGGCGGTATTTTGCGCGTTGCGCGCCACTTCCTGCACGCTGGCCGACATCTCGGTGATGGCGGTGGCCACCTGATCGGTCTCGCTCTGCTGCTGACGGATGCCGGCGCTGCTTTGCTCCACGGCCGCCACCAGATCGTCGGCCGTGCCGGACAGCTGGCGCGAGGCATCGGCGATGCGGCCCACCACGGCGCCGGCCTCGGCCTCCAGCATCTTCATGGCGAACATGATTTCGCCGGCCTCATCCATGCGATCGGTATAGAGCAATTGACCCACCGGATTTCTGGCGATGGTGCGGGCATGGGCCACCACATTGCACATGGGGGAAAGGGCGATCATGCCCAGCAGGCCGCCGACGGCGAGCGTCACGCCGCCGACGATGGCGGCACTGAGCAGGGACAAATCGCCGAAGGCCGCCGCCGCGGCGATGCCGGTGCCGACGCCCAGGGCGACGGCGCCGACGGCCTTGGTCTTGATCCCCAGGCGCGGCATACGCAGCGCCAGCGGCGTGCGGCCGGCATTCAATTCGGCATAAAGCTTCTCGGCCTTCTGCACCAGCTCGCGTTTAGGCTTGGTGCGCACCGACTGATACTCCACCACCTGGCCGTTGTGCAGGATCGGTGTGACATAGGCGCTGACCCAGTAGTGGTCGCCGTTCTTGCAGCGGTTCTTCACCATGCCCATCCAGGAGCGACCGGCCTTGATGGTGTTCCACAGATCCTCGAAGGCGGCCGGTGGCATCTCCGGGTGGCGCACGATGTTATGGTTCTTGTGCATCAGCTCATCGACGGTGAAACCGCTGATGGCGATGAAGTCGTCATTGACGTAGGTGATGGCGCCTTTCAGATCCGTGGTGGAGAGGATGTTGGCGCTCTCGGCGTAATTCACTTCATTGCCGGTGATGGGAAAGTTTTTCTTCATACGTAAGTACCTATGGGAAAATGGTCCGCGTCCTTGAGGGCAGTGGTGTTAACGCAAGTACCTAATTAGTGGTATCGGCTGAAATGGGTCTAAGTGTATAGTTTCTTATAAAAAATTGTCAGAAAAATACCCACTATCGATTAGTGGGTATTTTTGGTGCAAACCACTTCCGCAAGGGTGGTTTTGGTGCAGGGAAGGCGCAAACGAAAAAGCCGGCACAAGGCCGGCTTTACTTGGAGCGGGATGTTTGGTGGGCGGTACAAGGCTTGAACTTGTGACCCCTGCCGTGTGAAGGCAGTGCTCTACCACTGAGCTAACCGCCCGTCGAGAGGGTGGCTATCATAATCAGGGTCCTCGTTAGCGTCAAACCCTTTTTCGTTCCGCGCTTGCGTCGTCGGCGAAGGGTATAATGACCGCCATTTTGCCCGCCGGGATTTGAGCCCATGGGCTGTGCTGATGAGGTGGAGGGGATGGCCGAGGAAAAGCTGCAGCGCGCGGGACGGCGCCTGGTCAGAATCATCGAGGATGCCGGCCTGCTGGTGATCCTGTTGGCGACACTGGTGGCGGCGGGGGAGGAGGTCATTACGATGATCTCCGCTCGCAGCGTGCACCTCGCCGATCTGCTGCTGCTGTTCATCTATCTGGAAGTGGTGGCGATGGTGAATGCCTACTGGCAGTCGGGCCAGTTGCCGGTGCGCATGCCCCTGTACATCGGTATGGTGGCCCTGGCGCGCTACCTGATCCTGGATATGAAGGAACTGGACGAGTGGCGCATGCTGGCGGTGGCGGTTGCGATTCTGTTGCTTGGCATTGCCGTGCTGGTGGTTCGCTACGGGCATGTGCGCTTCCCTTATGAAACGAGCGGCCGCAGGGCCGACAAACCCTAATAGACGCTGAACCTTCCCATGACGATAAGAACCCGCTTTGCCCCCAGCCCGACCGGCTACCTCCACATCGGCGGCGCCCGTACGGCGTTGTTTTCCTGGCTGTTTGCCCGCCGTCATGGTGGCACCTTCGTGCTGCGTATCGAGGACACCGACCTGGAGCGCTCCACCGCCGAATCGGTGAATGTGATCCTGGAGGGCATGACCTGGCTCGGTCTGGAGTATGACGAGGGGCCGTTCTTCCAGACCCATCGCTTCGACCGCTATGAGGAAGTCATCCAGCAGATGCTGGCCAAGGGCCTGGCTTACCGTTGCAGTTGCTCCAAGGAGCGTCTGGAGGCCCTGCGCGAGGAGCAGATGACCAACAAGCAGAAGCCGCGCTATGACGGCCGCTGCCGCGGTCAGCACGTCGATCCGAGCGAGCCGCACGTGATCCGTTTCCGCAACCCGGTGGATGGCGCGGTGGTGGTGGATGACCAGGTGCGTGGCAAGGTGGTGTTTCGTAACGATGAGCTGGACGACCTGATCATCAAGCGCAGCGACGGCAGCCCCACCTATAACTTCGTGGTGGTGGTGGATGACATGGACATGGGCATTACCCACGTCATCCGCGGCGATGACCACCTCAACAACACCCCGCGCCAGATCAACATCCTGCGCGCCCTCGGCGTGGAACCGCCCATCTATGCCCACCTGCCGATGATCCTGGGCGAGGATGGCCAGAAGCTGTCCAAGCGCCATGGCGCCGCCAGCGTCACTGACTACCGCGAGGAAGGCTACCTGCCGCAGGCGCTGCTCAATTATCTGGCGCGTCTGGGCTGGTCGCACGGTGATCAGGAGATATTCAGCCTTGATGAGCTGATCCAGCTGTTCGATATTGCCGAGATCAACAACTCCGCCTCGGCGCTCAACATGAGCAAGCTGCAGTGGCTGAATCAGCACTACATGAAGACACTGGACCCGGTGCAGGTGGCGCATCACCTGCGCTACCAGCTCGGCAAGCTGGGCATCGACCCCAGTGCCGGTCCCGATCCGGTGGCGGTGGTGCGCGCCTATTGCGAGCGCGCCAAGACCCTGGCCGAGATGGCGCAGCAGGCGGCCTGGCTGTACCGTGATTTCGAGGACTACGAGGCCGATGCGGCGAAAAAGCATTTGCGCCCGGTGGCGCTGGAGCCGTTGCTCAAGGTGCGTGAGGCGCTGGCTGCCTTGGGCGCCTGGGAGCCGGAGGCGCTGCATGCCACGGTGGAGCAGGTGGCGACCTCGCTGGAGTTGAAGATAGGCAAGCTGGCACAGCCGCTGCGTGTCGCCGTGGTCGGCGCCGCGGCCTCGCCGGGCATCGACGTGACCCTGCATCTGCTGGGGCGTGAGGCCTGCCTGCGCCGCATCGACCGCGCAGTGGACTTCATTCGCACCCGCGCCGAAGACAACTGATTACAGAAGAATTCATAAAGGAATACGCCAGCATGGGCAGTAACGAGACCAGCGCCCCTTCCAACTTCATCCGCCAGATCATCGAGCAGGATCTGGCCGCGGGCAAGAACGGCGGTCGCGTCGCGACGCGCTTCCCGCCCGAGCCCAACGGCTATCTGCACATCGGCCATGCCAAGTCCATTTGCCTGAATTTCGGCATTGCCCGCGATTATCATGGTACCTGCAATCTGCGTTTCGACGACACCAACCCGCATAAGGAGAACATGGAGTTCGTCGAGTCGATCCAGAACGATGTGCGCTGGCTTGGCTTCAGTTGGGGCGACAAGGTGTACTACGCCTCCGACTACTTCGAGCAACTCTACCAGTTTGCAGTGGAGCTGATCGAGAAGGGGCTGGCCTATGTGTGCGACCTGTCAGCGGAGGAGACGCGCGCCTATCGCGGCACCCTCACTGAGCCGGGCAGGGAGAGTCCCTACCGCAATCGCACCGTGGCGGAAAATCTCGACCTGTTCCGGCGCATGCGTGCCGGCGAGTTCCCGGACGGTGCCCGCGTATTGCGTGCCAAGATCGACATGGCCTCGCCCAACATCAACCTGCGCGATCCGACGCTGTACCGCATCCGCCACGGCGTGATTCATCACCAGACCGGTGCCGAGTGGTGCATCTACCCGATGTACGACTACACCCATCCCATCTCCGACGCGCTGGAGGGAATCACCCATTCCCTCTGCACCCTGGAGTTCGAGGACCACCGCCCGCTGTATGACTGGGTGCTGGACAACATCAGCATCGCCTGCCATCCGCAGCAGATCGAGTTCTCACGCCTCAATCTGCAGTACACCGTGATGAGCAAGCGCAAGCTGACCCAATTGGTCGATGAAGGTTTTGTCGAGGGCTGGGATGACCCGCGCATGCCCACCATCGCCGGTATGCGCCGCCGTGGCTACACCCCGGCCTCGGTGCGTGACTTCTGCGATCGCATCGGCATTACCAAGTCCGACAACACGGTGGAGATGAGTCTGCTGGAGAACTGCGTGCGTGAAGACCTCAATGTGCACGCGCCGCGCCGCATGGCGGTGCTGCGCCCGCTCAAGGTGGTGATCGAAAACTATCCGGAACAACAGGTGGAAATGCTGGACTGCGCCAACCATCCGCAGGATGAGTCCATGGGCAGTCGTAAATTGCCGTTCTGCCGTGAGATCTACATCGACGCCGAGGACTTCCGCGAGGTGCCCCCCCCCAAGTACAAACGTCTGGTGGCTGGCGGTGAAGTGCGGCTGCGCAACTCCTACGTCATCCGTTGCGACCAGGTAATCAAGAATGCCCAGGGCGAGGTCGTCGAGCTGCGTTGCAGCTATGATCCGGCCACGCTGGGCGTGAATCCGGAGGGCCGCAAGATCAAGGGCGTCATCCATTGGGTCTCTGCGCGTCATGCAGTGGAGGCCGAGGTGCGCCTGTACGATCGCCTGTTCAACGTACCGAGCCCCGATGCCGCCGCGGCGAAGGAGGGCAAGGATTACAAGGATTTTCTCAACGCCGATTCACTGCGTACCCTGACCCGCTGCTATCTGGAACCGGCGCTGGCTGGGGCCCAGGCGGGCGAGTTATTCCAGTTCGAGCGCGAAGGGTATTTCTGCCTGGACGCCCAGCGCACCGCTACTGGTGCCGCCATCTGGAACCGCACCGTAACCCTGCGTGATTCCTGGGCCAAAATGGATCAGCAGGGCGATTGAAACGGCGCTGAAATCTACGCTTGACAGAGGGCGCTATTTCATTAAAATGGCGCTCTCTTTCGGGGCTATAGCTCAGCTGGGAGAGCGCTTGCATGGCATGCAAGAGGTCGACGGTTCGATCCCGTCTAGCTCCACCAAATCCCGGGGACTGCCACGAGCAGTCCCGGTTTTTTTCTAGACAGTGTTTTGTCCCCTTCGTCTAGAGGCCTAGGACATCGCCCTTTCACGGCGGCGACAGGGGTTCGACTCCCCTAGGGGACGCCAACAACAAGCCTGCTCACTTTACGGTGAGCGGGCTTTTTTCTTTGCTGCGCTGGTAGTAGTTCGCTGCAGGGGGCATACGCTGCACAACGCACCAATGACCAGGCCCGGCCATCGTACGATGGCCGGGCCTGGTCAGTTGCACTGCCGCAGCGATGCAGCCTTTAGATGTAGTAGTCCTTCAGCGGCGGGAAGCCGTTGAATTCGACCGCGCTGTAGGTGGTGGTGTAGGCGCCGGTGGACAGCCAGTAGAGGCGATCGCCGATGGCCAGGTTGAGCGGCAGCGGATACTTGTAGTCTTCGTACATGATGTCGGCGCTGTCGCAGGTGGGGCCGGCGATCACCGCCTCTTCCAGTTCGCCATTCTTTTCCACGTAGATGGGGAACTTGATCGATTCGTCCAGTGTTTCAATCAGGCCGGAGAACTTGCCCACATCGACGTAGACCCAGCGGTTCAGCGCGGTACGCGCCTTGCGCGAGATGAGCACCACTTCACTCACCAGCACACCGGCATTGGCCACCAGCGAGCGACCCGGCTCCAGGATGATCTCCGGTAGCTCTTCACCGAAGTCCTCCACCAGGAAGCGGGTGATTTCCTCGGCGTAGGTCTCCATGTCATTGGTGCGCGACATGTAGTTGGCAGGGAAGCCGCCGCCCATGTTGATCATCTTCAGTTCGATACCGTCCTCTTCCTTCAGGCGCTCAAAGATAACCTTGACCTTGGCGATGGCAGCGTCCCAGGTACCGATGTCGCGCTGCTGCGAGCCGACGTGGAAGGACACGCCGTAGGGTTCCAGGCCCAGGTCGCGCGCCATGATCAACAGGTCCATGGCCATATCGGTCTGGCAGCCGAACTTGCGCGACAGCGGCCAGTCAGCGGTCTGCGTGCCCTCGGTGAGGATACGCACGTAGACCTTGGAGCCGGGCGCGGCCTTGGCGATGTTGCGCAGGTCGGCCTCGGAGTCGGTGGCGAACAGGCGTACGCCCTTTTCGTAGAAGTAGCGGATGTCCTTGCTCTTCTTGATGGTGTTGCCGTAGCTGACGCGGTCGGCGCTTACGCCCAGCCCCATCACCTTGTCCAGCTCATAGATGGAGGCGATGTCGAAATTGGCGCCCTTGTCGCGCACCAGCTCGATGATGGCCGGTGCCGGGTTGGCCTTTACGGCGTAATAGATCTTGGCGAAGGGAAAGCCGTGGACCAGTTCGTCGAACTGGCGGTTGACTGTTGCCGTGTCGACCACCAGAAACGGCGTGTCCTTGGTGTCGGCGAAGGCCTTGATGCGCGCAAAGGTTTCGCGGTCGAAGTAGTCGTCAAGCTTGAAGGGCATCACAAGGGCCTCGCCAGGGAAAGGGTGGCGCTATTCTAGGTGGCAGGGGCGGCCAGTACCAGTGGCCAAGGGCAGGGAAATGGATTTTTTGCGGCCTGGGGCCGGGGGCGCCTGTGAGCGTCCCCCGGGGATCAGGCGGCATGGCGTCGACGCAGGCGCTCGACGCCATGCTCGGCCAGGGAATATACCGCCGGTACCACCACCAGGGTGAGCAGGGTGGAGGTGAGCATGCCGCCGATGACCGCTACTGCCAGCGGGCCATTGGTGTCGGCGCCGGCGCCGAGGCCGGTCGCCGCCGGCAGCAGGGCCAAGATCACGGTGAGCGAGGTCATCAGCACCGGCCGCAGGCGGATGGGGCAGGCCTCGCGCAGAGCGGTGTCGATGTCCTTGCCCTCGCCGCGCAACTGGTTGGTCAAATCCACCAGCAGGATGGAGTTCTTGGCCACCAGGCCGAGCAGCAGCACCAGACCGATCATGGAGTAGATATTGAGGCTGTGGCCCAGCAGCCACAGGCCGGCGACGCCGCCGATCATCGCCAGCGGCTGCGCCATCATGATGATCAACGGTTGCAGGAAGGAGTTGAACTGGCTGGCCAGCACCATGTACAGCAGGATGATGGCCATGCTGAAGGCGAGCAGCATATACCCCACTGTCTTGCCGAACTCCTCTGCCTGGCCGACGAACTTCACCTGATAGCCCAACGGCAGCAACTGCGCCGCCTCGTCGCGCACCCGGTTGACCGCCTCGGCCAGCGGAATGGTGGGTGAGGCGAAGAACATGGCGGAGTATTGCAGGTCGAGGCGGCCGATGACCGCCGCACCCAGGGTGCGCTCGAAGTCCACCACGGTGTCCAGGCGCACCATGGCGCCCTGGCGGTTGCGCAGGTAGATGCGCTTGAGATCTTCCACGTCGTTGAGCGCACCTTCGGCGGCCTTGATGCGGATGTTGTAGCGTTCGCCGTCACCGGGGATGTCATTGTACTTGGCGACGTCGCTGCCGCTGGCCAGCAGGTAGATGGCGCTGGCGATGTCACGGCTGGACAGACCAAGGTCGGCAGCGCGCAGACGATCGATACGCGGCTCGATCTGCGGCAGGTTGAGTTGCAGATCGAGGTCGAGGCGCCCCAGTTCGGGGATGGCGCTCAGGCGTTCGCGCAGCAGGCCGGCCAGGCGCGCGGTCTCCTCCAGGTTGGGGCCGGCGACGGCGAACTGCAAGGGTTCGCCACGCTGGCCGCCGATGATCGGCACCTGCATGGCAAAGGCCTGCACGCCGGGGATCTGGAACAGTTCGCGCCGCACCTGCGCCACGATTTCGCTCTGGTGCAGCCTGCGTTGTTCACGCGGCTTGAGGTTGACGAAGGCCAGTCCCTGGTTGACCTGGCCCGCCTGACCCAGGCCGACGGCGCTGAAGAAGGTGGCGATCTCGTCGTGGCGCGCCAGGACCTCCTCGACCTTTTGCAGGCGCGACAGGGTGTAGTCGACGTTGGAGCCCAGTGGTGTTTTCACCACCACCATGAAGCGGCCTTCATCCTCTTCCGGCACAAAGCCCTTGCCGACGCGGCTGAAGAAGAAGCTGCTGGATGCGACGATGAGGGCGGTGACGAACAGCACCAGCCAGCGGTGATTCAGCGAAATCGTCAGCATGCGGCGGTAGCCATTCTCCATCGCCTCGAAGGCATGCTCGAAGAAATAGTAGAGCTTGCCGTGTTTCTTCTTCACGTCCAGGTAGCGTGAGCACAGCATCGGTGTCAGCGTCATGGACACGAACCACGACACCATCACGCCGAAGGTGACCACCACGGCAAAGGATTGGAAGAAGCGGCCGATGATGCCGCCGAGGAAGATCACCGGTGCGAAGATCGACACCAGGGCCAGGGTGGCGGCGAGCACTGCGAACACCACCTGATTGGTGCCGTGGATGGCGGCGCTGTGCGGGTCCGGGTCGATATGTTCACGGTGCCGGTAGATGTTCTCCAGCACCACGATGGCGTCGTCGACCACCACACCCACCAGCAGAAGCAGGGCCAGCAGGGTCATGGTGTTGAAG
Organism: Sulfurivermis sp.; assembly: GCF_059410345.1. NCBI lineage: Bacteria > Pseudomonadati > Pseudomonadota > Gammaproteobacteria > Thiohalomonadales > Thiohalomonadaceae > Sulfurivermis > Sulfurivermis sp. The sequence goes on from NZ_JBLJDO010000013.1 coordinate 64,372, forward strand.
GTGAAGCCGGCGAAGTACATTACCGCGATGGCGCCGAACAGCGACACTGGGATGGCGACGGCAATGATCAGGGTGGAGCGGATGCTCTTGAGGAATGCGAACACCACCAGTGCCGCAAGCAGGGTGCCGAGGATCAGGTGTTCCTGCAGGGCCAATACCATCTCGCGGATGAACAGCGACTGATCGGAGGCGACGCTGATGGTGAGGCCGGGGGGCAGCTGCGGAATGATCTCGGTTTCCAGGCGACGATTCACCTCGTCGATGATGGCGACGGTGTTGGTGTTGGCGATCTTGACGATGCCGAGACCGACGGTGGGCTTGCCGTTGAAACGGGCCAGCTGACGGTAGTCGGTGAGGCCATCTTCCAGCTCGGCGATGTCGCGCAGGCGCACCGGTGCACCATCGCGCCAGGCCACCAGCAGCTGGCCCAGCTCATCCAGATTGTGAAATTCCAGGTCCAGCTTGATCAGGTCTTCGCTGCGCTGGTTGACCAGGAAACCGCCGGGCAGCTGCAGATGTTCGTTGTGGAACGCCGCCGCCAAATCCTGCGCCGTCACCTGGTGTGCGGCCATGCGCGCCAGATCGAGGTTGACGCGGATGGTGCGGTCGCGCCGGCCGCCGAGGCGTACTTCGCCCACGCCGTCGATGGTCTCCAGCTTCTTCTTGAGGACGTTGCGGGCGTATTGATTGAGCTGCTGCTGGGTGCGATCGCCCTGCAAGGCCAGCCACATAATGGGCGTGGCGCCAATCTCCACCTTGGCGACGATGGGCGGATCGGCATCATCGGGCAGCTGACGCAGGACCTGGTTCACCTTGGCCTGCACCTCGTTGAAGGCGACGTCCACGTCCTTGTTCAGGTTGAAGGTGATGGCGACGATGGACACGCCGGGCGAGGAACTGGACTGGATGTGATCGATGCCGGGTATGCTGTTCACCACCGTCTCGATGACGTTGGTGATGGAGGCGTCGACGATCTCCGGGTTGGCTCCGGGCATCACCGTGGTGATGGAGACGATGGGAAACTCGATGTCGGGGAAGCGGTCGACGCCGAGGCGGTCGTAGGCGACGATACCGAACAGCACCAGCACGGCCGACAGCATGTACGCCAGGACATGGCGTTTGATGGAAAGCTCAGGCAGGGTCATCAGCGCGGCTCCTGCACGGTCACCGGCGCTTTGTCCGTGAGGTAACCGGCGCCATCCACGGCCACCAGTTCACCGGCGCTGAGGCCGCTCAGGATCTGCACCTGGCCCTGACGGCGGATGCCGCTGCTCACCACGCGCTGTTCCGCCTTGCCGTCCTTGATGACATACACCACTTCGCCAGCGGGGCGGCGTACCAGCGAGGTTTCCGGCACGGTGATGGCGCCGGGATACTCCTCCAGGATCAGATAGGCATTGACGCTGGAACCGGGCTGCCAGTCGCCGGGATTGCGCACCTCCACCACCAGCTGCACGGCGCGGCTGCTGCTGCCGATCATCGGCAGGATCTCGCTCACCTGTCCGGTGATCGTCGTATCGGGCGCTGTCGGGCTGATCAGCTGTACCGCCAGACCGCTACGTAGCTGCGCGGCAAGGGTTTCCGGGAAGGGGATCTGCACGCGCAGCAGGTCGCGCGTGGCGAGCTGGAACACCGGCGTACCGGACTTCACATAGTCACCCACGTCGATGTTGCGTTGTTCCACCTGACCACCTACCGGCGCCCGGATCACGGTGCGCTCCAGGTTGCGCTGCGCCACTTCCAACCGCGCCTGCGCGGCCTTCAACTGCTCTTTCAATGCCTCCAGCTGGGCCGCCGCATCTTCCAGCACCGATTCGGTGGTGAAGTTGTTTTTTACCATGTCGCGCAGGCGTTCCACCTGACGGCCCTGGCTGGTGATCAGAGCCTCCAGCCGCCGCGTTTCCGCCTGGGCCGCATCGCGGCCCAGGCGGAAGTCCTTGTCGTCGAGCCGCGCCAGGACATCCCCCTGCGTCACATGCTGGCCCACATCCACGGCCACGGCCACCACGCGGCCATCCACCTCGGCGGCAACGCGGGGCGCCATCTTGCTTTCCACCTGGCCGATGGAGTGTTCCACCCGCTGCACCAGCCGGGCCTCGGCCTGGGTGGCGGTGATCAGGGTGGGACGCGGGCCGCTCGGCGCCGGGGCGTCGTCGTCGGATTTGCTGCAGGCGCCAAGCAGGGTGGTTGCAAGAAGGGGCAGGGCGATAAGCGCGAGTCGGTTCATGATGGTTCCGTGGGGTTGTTATTCAGTTATCAGCCTTGATGCCGTGCAGCAGCATGTCCATGGCTGCGCGGCTGAATCCGGCCGGGTCGGTGGCGAATGTCGTCCCCGGCAGGTGGCGCAACACGCGGTGGGCATCGAAGAAAAACACGTTGGCGGCCAGCAGCATGACCACCATCAGGGCCGGCTCCACATCGCTGCGCAATTCGCCCTGGGCCTGGCCGGCCTGGATGAGTGACAGCAGGCGGGAATAGTTGGCACCGAAGACCTGTTCGGCCAGCTCCTTGGCCTGGTCGTCGCTGCTCTGATTCACCTCGCGTTGGATCAGGCGGGCGCTGCGCTCGTTGCGCAGCAGTGAGTTCAGGTGATGGGCGACGAAGCGTTGCAGACGCTCGATCACCGGGCCGTCCTCCAGTTCCAACGCCTGCAGCAGTTCCGCCGAATCGTTGACGCAGGCGGTGCGCAACACCGCCAGGTACAGTGCCTTCTTGTTGCTGAAATGATGGAAGATGTTGGCCTTGCTCACGCCTGCGGCCTGGGCGATTTCATTCATCGATACGGCGTCGTAGCCGCGGGAGGCAAACAGGACTTCGGCGGCGGCAAGAATGGCGCGCGCGCCCTCGCTGACCACCGGGTTGTCCGGACCATGTGTGTTGGGTGTAGGCATGTGCACTCCGCTGACTGACCGGTCGGTCAGTCAGCGGATGCTAGCCGAGTCGGTGCAAGGGTGCAAGCCTAGGAAGGCTGGGGAATTACGCAGTGTTGGTGGGATTCATGTGACCCCGCCGCCCGCAGGACGGGCGGCGGGGAAAACAGGGGGATCAGGCGGGGGAGAAAAATAACGCCAGGGTGGTGCGGCGGCGTTGAATCAGACGCTGATAGAGTTCGTGGGCCCATTGCTCCGTCTCGTCGCCGCTGATGGGGTCGAGGCTGCTGAGGCCGTTGTGCAGGTGGTCCAACTCCTGTTCCAGGCGGCTCTTGAGCTGGGCCAGTCCGGCCTGCAGTTCGGTGTGAACGACGTGGGCATCCATGGCTTATTCTCCTTGTTGGGCGTGCGGTATTAGGCTGGCAGGCATCCCCAGGAGTTGCTGTAGGAAAATTCCTATATTGCTGTAAGTCAAAAAAGAAACAACCAGTACACCAGGACATTGAGGGCGGTGAGGGGAATACCGATCTGGGCGAATTGCAGGAAGGTGAGGGTGGCGCCGTGCCGCTCGGCGCTCTGTACCACGATGATGTTGCTGGCGGCGCCAAGCAGCAGCAAGTTACCGGCGACAGTGCTGCCCGCCGCCAGGGCCATCAGGGTGGCGGTGTCGGCCGGTTGCAGCAGCGGCAGGTACAGGGCCACCAGCGGCACGTTGGAGATCAACTGGCTGAGCAGCACGCTGATACCGAGCACCGTGCCAGGGGCGTGCAGGTCGAAATGGGCAGCCTGCAACTGGTGCTGAAAGTAGCCGCTCTGCCAGACGCTGGCCATCAGCACGAACATGGCGGCAAAGAAGATCAGCGTCGGCCAGTCGACCCCGTGCAGGCGCGCGCCGATTTGGCGGGTGACCAGCAGGGGCAGGGCCGCGACCAGGGCAATGTGGCTCAGACGCAGGGTCAAGTCGGTCGGCAGCAGCGCCAGTGTCACCTTCAGCGCAATCAGCCCCAGCAGCAGAACCAGCGCCAGTTTTACCCGCCGGGTCAGTGCCGGATCGTTGGGGGTGACGGCCGTATGGACCAGCGGCGTGCGGTGGAATTCGCGGTGGAACATCAGCCTTAGCAGGCCGTAGGTCAACAACAGGTTGAGTAGGGTGGGCAGGGCCAGATGGCGGGCGAAGGTGAGAAACGGGCTGTCCACGCCGCCCCACAGGGCGATGAGCAGGTTCTGCGGATTGCCGATGGGGCTCATGGTGCTGCCGAGGGTGACGGCGAAACACAGGGTCAGCAGCAGCAGGCGCGGCGCCATGTTGTGTTCGCGTGCCAGGCGCAGAACCAGTGGTGTGCCGATGATGGCCAGGGTGTCGTTCATCAACACGGCCGAGCCGAGTCCGCCACCGAACAGGATCAGCAGCACCAGGGCATCGCTGCTGCGGGCGTGGCTGAACAGGCCGTAGGCGAGGTAATAGAGATAACCGCTTTGCACCAGCGCCTGGCCGATGACGAACATGCCGAACAGGAACAGCATCACGTCCCAGTCGATGGCCTGCCAGGCCGCCAGCGGCGTGATCTGGCCGGTGAGCAGCACGGCCAGGGCTCCGCCCAGCATGGCCTGCCAGATGGCGATGCGGAAGCGGCCGATACGCCGCGCGGCGATGAGCAGGAAAACGACGAGCAGGGTGATGAGCGACAGGTTCACGATGCGTGTTACGTTATCCGCGATCTCCTGTCCGTTCAACGATAAGCGTCAATGCTCATCACTCCACTACCTTGGCCCGCAGGGTGCGGTACAGCGTGAAGGCCTTGCGCACCTGCTCGCGCAGTTCCTTTTCGTCCCATGGCTTGCTGAAGTATTTGTGGATCACGCCGTTGTTGACTGCCTGGCTCACCGTTTCCAGATCGCCGTGGCCGCTGAGCACGATACGCACCGTTTCCGGGTACAGACTGCGGACGCGGCTCAAAAATTCGATGCCGCTGAGATCGGGCATGCGTTGATCGCTGATGATGACGCCGGCGCCATGCAGGGCCAGCAGTTCGAATGCCTGCTGGGTATTGCTGGCGGTGAGCAGGTGGTAGCCCTCTTTCTGGAATAGGCGGCGCAACGCGCTGAGAATGTTGGCCTCGTCGTCCAACAGCAGCAGGGTGTTCAACTCGCGGTCGCCATCGCGCTGCGGCAGGTTGAGAGTCCGCTCATCACGCAGCAGCAGCTCCAACTCACTGGCGGGCAGTGGCCGGCTAAACAGGTAGCCCTGCAACAAGTCGCAGCCCTTGTCGCGCAGGTAGACCGCCTGGGCCTCGGTTTCCACCCCCTCGGCGACGACCTTGAGACGCAGGCTGGCGGCCATGGCGATGATGGTCATGGCGATGGTGGCCTGATCCGGCGCGGTAGTGATATCGGTGACGAAGCTGCGATCGATCTTCAAGGTATCGAAGGGGAAGCGGCCCAGGTGGGACAGACTGGAATAGCCGGTGCCAAAATCGTCCACGGCAAGGCTCAGGCCCAGGGTCTTGAGTTCGTGCAATACGGCCGCGGTGGCCTCGGGGGACTCCATCACTGCGCTTTCCGTCAGTTCCAGCTCCAGGTAGCGCGGCGCCAGCCCGGTTTCTTCCAGGACGCGAGCGACGGTGTTTACCAGCGTAGTCTGACGCAATTGCCGTGCGGAAAGATTGACGGCGATGCTGACGGCAGGCAGTCCGGTCTCCTGCCAGCGCCTGTTCTGGCGGCAGGCCTCGCGCAGCGCCCATTCGCCCAACACATGAATCAGCCCGGTCTCCTCGGCGACCGGAATGAAGCGCTGGGGGGAGATCCAGCCCTCGGTGGGATGGCACCAGCGTGCCAGTGCCTCGACGCCAACGATGCGGCCGGTGGCCATCTCTACCTTGGGCTGGTAGTGCAGCTCCAGTTCGTTTTGTTCCAGCGCACGGCGCAGGTCGTGTTCCAGCGACAGGCGTGCCGAGGCCTCGGCGTTCAGTTCGTCGGTATAGAAACGGTAGTGATTGCGGCCTTCGCGCGAGGCCTGATGCAGGGCGGTGGCGGCATTGCGCAGCAGGGTGTCGAGATCGTCGCCGTCCTGGGGCATCAGGCTGATGCCGATGTGCAGTGACAGGCGCAGTTCGTGTCCCTCCAGTTCGATGGGTTGCGCCACCATGTCGAGCATGCGCTGGGCCACGGTACTGACATCGTCGGGGTGCTGTACTTCCGACAGCAACACCACGAATTCGTCACCGCCATAGCGTGCCACCGTATCGTGGCCGCGCGCCACCTGGCTCAGACGTTTGCCGATGGTACGCAACACCTCGTCACCCATGCGATGGCCGAGGCTGTCGTTGATCAGCTTGAAGCGGCTCAGATCCAGCGACAGCAGGGCAAGCAGGCTGTTGTCGCGCCGGCTGGCGGCGGCGGCCTGGGCGAAACGCTGTGCCAGCAGGTTGCGGTTGGGCAGCTGGGTCAGTTCATCGTAATAGGCCAGGAAGTTGAGCTGCTCCTCCAACTGTTTGCGTTCACTGATGTCATGTTGCAGGCCGACGAAATGGGTAATGGTGCCGTCGGCATCGCGTACCGGGCTGATGGAGACGAGTTCCCAATACAGCTCGCCGTTCTTGCGTCTGTTGACGAGTTCACCTTCCCATACCTCGCCCTGGGTGATGGTGTCCCACAATTCGCGGTAGCGCTCGGGTGAGGTGCGGCCCGATTGCAGCATGGTGAGCTTGCTGCCGCGCACTTCCGCTGCCGTATAACCGGTGGTACGCGTGAACTGTGGATTGACGTATTCGACGATGCCGTTGGGGTCGGTAATGATCACCGAGCTGACACTTTGCTCGATGGCCTGGCTCAGTTTGCGCAGCTCGGTTTCGGTACGGATGCGGTCGGTGACATTCTTGCTGCCGGAGATGTAGTGGGTGATGGCTCCGCTGTTGTCGCGCACCGGGCTGATGGCTACCTCTTCGTAATAGGGGGTGCCGTCGGCATGGCGGTTGGTGAGTGTGGCGCGAAACACTTCACCGCGTTCCAGCGCCTTGCTGAAGCTCTGGTACAGGGCCGGATCATTGAGTTCCGTCTTGAACATGGCGGCGTTCTTGCCTAGCACCTCGGTGCGCTGATAGCCACGTGTCTGTTCGAAGGCTGCATTGACGTATTCGATGATGCGGTTGCGATTGGTGATGATGACCGAGTCGGCGCTTTGCTCCAGCGCCTGGGAGAATACCCGCAGCCGGGCGGCGTCGGCCTCGCGCTGGCGGATGTCATCCAGCAGGGTCAGGCGCATCTGTTCGAAGGCGGTGGCCAGATGGCCCAATTCATCGTTGTTGAACGGCGGCAACGGCTGCTCCAGTTGCCCATGGGCAATGGTATTCACCGCGCCTTCCAGCCGTTTGAGCGGGAGCAGCAGGCGCTGGCGGATGGTGCGCACGACGACGACAAATACAGCGGCGGTGATCAGCAGCGCCAAGACCAGCAGGGCGGTATCGAGCATAGCCCGGTGACGCAGCTGGCCGATGTCACGGCGCAGGTGGCTGCTCACGGTCTCGGACAACACGATGATGGTGTTGATGCCCTGGGTGGCCTCGGCATACCACTGTTCGGCCGTGATCGGATAGGGGCGCCCCTCACGGCTGGCGGCGTAGATCTGCTGGCGCAGATCTTCGTAGCGTCCAAGAAAGCCGCTGCTCACCGCCGCGGAGGCCAGGGTCAGTTCGCGCGAGGCAGGGAACTGGCGCACGATGCGTTCGGCGCGGGTCAGCGCCAGTTCGACGATGTGACGGAACTGACGCAGTTGCGCCAGTTCACCTTCGCTCAACGGACGGTTACGGGCGATGGCGGTGCCGATGATGGCGCGCTCGCGGCCGGCATACTCGCTGACGGTGAACAACACTTCCTTCATCACCGGATTGGGGCTGTAGGAATAGATGTTGCCCGGCAGCGGCGCCATGCTGGCCCGGCGCACATCGGCCAGCGCCTCGATATGGGCACTGGCCAGCACGATCCACGCCTCTTCTCCGCCCGACAAGGCGCCCTGGTCGATCAAATTGCGCGCGGCCTCCAGTTCGCCGCGACTGCGCGCCAGATCGTGCAGGGCGATGGAGAGGGGATGGTTGGGGGGCAGGTTGGGGAGCAGATGTACGGCATCCAGCAGACGCCGGTAGTGCTGATCGACGGCGCTGCGTTGCTGCGCCATTTCGGTGAGCATATCGGCCGGAGTGGCAATGCTGGCGAGCAGGGCGGCGGTGATGCCGCGCTCCATGGCCATGACGGCGCTGGCACGCAGGGAGAGGTCCGCCATGTGGTTGGTCTGCTCGACCCAGGCAACAGCGTGCAGTTTTTCCCGGGCCTCGCGGAATTCCCACAGGCTGCCGGCCAGGATCAGCACTCCGAGCAGGGCCAGCAGCGTCATGAGCAGGCGGCGTATGGACATCGTTTCCCCCCAAACAGCCCGTCGAGCGTCCGTGTCTGCGGGTTATTGTTGTTGTTCCGATGTGCTGCAGCTGCCTTCCTGCCAACCGTGCCGGTAGGCGCATGGGGCTGCTTCAATTGCCCACTGGCTGGCTAAGGATATGGCGTATGTCGACAATGTAAGTGGGGCATATATAAAAAGCAAGGCCGCGACCCTTGCCGGTCGCGGCCTTCAAAAAGCAGTTGCGAGTTGCGGGCCTCGAATTTCGCACCCCGACAACGGGGTGCGAAACTCCAAACCTTCATTTATGCGCCCGATTGTGCACCAGGTCGTCGACCACGGCGGGGTCGGCGAGGGTGGAGGTGTCGCCGAGAGAGTCGGTCTCATTGGCGGCGATCTTGCGCAGGATGCGGCGCATGATCTTGCCGGAGCGGGTCTTGGGCAGGCCGGGGGCCCACTGGATGACATCGGGCGAGGCGATGGGGCCGATCTCGCTGCGCACCAGCTGCACCAGCTCCTTCTTCAGGGCGTCGGACGGTTCCACGCCCTTGACCAGGGTGACGTAGCAGTAAATGCCCTGACCCTTGATGTCGTGCGGGTAGCCCACCACCGCGGCCTCGGCGACGGCCTCGTGCAGCACCAGGGCGCTCTCGATCTCGGCGGTGCCCATGCGGTGGCCGGAGATGTTGAGCACGTCGTCGACGCGGCCGGTGATCCAGTAGTAGCCGTCGGCATCACGCTTGGCGCCGTCGCCGGTGAAGTACATGCCCGGATAGGTCTTGAAATAGGTGTCGATGAAGCGCTGGTGGTCGCCGTAGACGGAGCGCATCTGGCCCGGCCAGGGGCGGGTGATGACCAGATTGCCCTCGCACTCGCCCTCCAGCACATTGCCCTCGTTGTCGACGATGGCCGGGGCCACGCCGAAGAAGGGTTTGGTGGCGGAGCCGGGCTTGAGCGCGGTGGCGCCGGGCAACGGGGTAATGAGATGGCCGCCGGTCTCGGTCTGCCACCAGGTATCGACGATGGGGCAGCGCTCCTCGCCGACGATGTGGTAGTACCACTCCCAGGCCTCCGGGTTGATGGGCTCACCCACGGTACCGAGCAGGCGCAGGGACTTGCGCGAGGTCTTCTGCACCGGCTCGGCGCCCTCGCGCATCAGCGCACGGATGGCGGTGGGAGCGGTGTAGAAGATGTTCACCTGATGCTTGTCGATGACCTGCCAGAAGCGTGAGGCGTCAGGATAGGAGGGAATGCCCTCGAACATGAGCGAGATGGCGCCATTGGCGAGCGGGCCATAGACGATGTAGGTGTGGCCGGTGACCCAGCCCACGTCGGCGGTGCACCAGTAGATGTCGCCGTCGTGGTAGTCGAAGGTGTACTTGTGGGTCATTGCCGCGAACAGCAGATAGCCGCCGGTGGTGTGCAGCACGCCCTTGGGCTTGCCGGTGGAGCCGGAGGTGTAGAGGATGAACAGCGGGTCTTCCGCATCCATCTCCTCGGGCTGGCAGTCCGGCGAAGCCTTGGCCATGGCCTCGTGGTACCACACGTCACGGCCGTCCTTCCAGGCGATGGCGCCGCCGGTACGCTTCACTACCAGTACCGTATGGACGTTGGGGCACTGCAGCAGGGCCTTGTCGGTGTTGCCCTTCAGGGGCACCGCCTTCTTGCCGCGCAGGCCCTCATCGGCGGTGATCACCACCTGGCAGTCGGAGTCGAGGATGCGATCCTTGAGCGACTCCGGCGAGAAGCCGCCGAACACCACCGAATGCACCGCACCGATGCGCGCACAGGCCAGCATGGCAACGGACGCCTCGGGGATCATCGGCATGTAGATGCAGACGCGGTCGCCCTTCTTGACGCCGCGGGACTTGAGCACATTGGCAAACTTGCTCACCTCGGCGTGCAGCTCGCGGTAGGTGATCTTCTTGTCCTCGGCGGGGTCGTCGCCCTCCCAGATCAGGGCCACCTGATCGCCGCGTTTTTCCAGATGACGGTCCAGGCAGTTGTAGGCGACATTGAGCTTGCCGCCCTCGAACCAGCGGATGTGGCCCTTGTGATAGTCCCACTCGGATACCTTGCTCCAGGGCTTGGACCAGGTGAGGAAGGCTTGGGCCTGCTCGGCCCAGAAACCGTCCGGGTCCTTGATCGACTGCTGGTACATGGCCTCGTACTTGGCCGCGTCGATGTGCGCGCCGGCGGCGAAGGCGGCGGGAACCGGATAGATATGTTTTTCGGACATGGAACTACCTCCCATCGGTTTTAAAAATTGTCCGTCAATGAACGCGAATGTACGCCAATGAGTCCGCGGGCCTGGTTGCGTTCATTGGCGGACTCGGATTCTTGTGCGGGTAAAGTGACTTCTCTGTGTCTCTACGGCAAGTCTTAATAATTCACATTCCGCCGTACAGCCCGGTCTGACTGTTATGGCGCTCGAGTTTCTCCAGCATCATCAGATCGCCCACGGTACGCAGCCCCTTCTTCCTGGCCTGGTCGAGCAGGATCAGCAGGAATTCGCCGGTGACCAGACAATCGGCCAGGGCGCGGTGGCGCGTGTGGGCGCGCAGATTGAAATGTTCCAGCCATGCGTCCAGTGGCTGATGGTGCAGACGCAGCTCCGGAAACAGGCCGGGTGCTATCCATGCCAGGTCCAGCCAGGTGTTGGGCAGGCGCACGCCCAGATGTTTGCGTAGCGCCCGTCCCAGCATGGCCTCATCAAAGCCGGCATGGTAGGCCACCAGCGGATGCTTGCCCGCATACTCCAGAAAATCCATCAACACCACCTGCGGCGGCTCACCGGTGGCGACCGCGGTGGGGGTGATGCCGTGGATCAGGATGGTGTCCCGCGGGCCGGATTCGAGGGCTGCCAAGATCCGCTCGAACCCTGCGCCTGCCAGCATGCGATTGCCTTCCATCGGTACCGCGCCAATGGCCAGCAGGTGATCGCGTGCCGGGTTGAGGCCCGTGCTTTCCACGTCCACCAGCACCATGTACACCTCGTCGAGCGAGGTGGATGCAGGTACTGGCGCCGTGCGGCGCCAGGCATCGAGCCGGGCGCGCAGTTCGGCATCCAGCGCCGGTCGTCCCAGCCATTGTCGTAACCAGTTCATGGTTCAGCACTTTGCCCCAGCCGCGCATCAAAGTTCAAGGTGAAAAAGAAAACACCTGCCGCGGAGACGCGAAGGCGCAGAGGGATTCAAATATAAAAACTCTGCGTCTTCGCGTCTCTGTGGTGGGTTTGATTGCTGTCAGTGCGCCGAGGCCCCCTCAGCGTGGATGCCGGTATTCTGGCGCACGTACAACTCGTCCCACATCTCCTCGGAGCGTTTATCGCGGGTGAGCAGGGAGCCGAGGATCACCATCAGGAAGCCGAGCGGGATGGAGATCAGGCCCGGATTCTTGAGCTCGAACAACGGCTTTTCCAGGCCCACCAGGCTGGTGCGCTGGCCGGCGAATTTCTCCACATCGGCCTCGGCCTTGGCCAGCTCCTTCTCCAGCTTGGTGATGTCGCGTTGCACGGCCGCCTGCGTCTCTGCATCGGCGCTGCTCAGGTTGGAACGCAGTTGCTCCAGTCGGGCCGGCGTGGCGGCGATGACGTTCTGCGCCGCGGCGGTGACTTGCAGCGGATAGGTCATGTTGGGCGATACCAGCACCAGGCCGATGGCGGTGAGTGCGCCGACGGTCATGCCCAGCACGATACCGGTGGTGTTGCAGCGCTTCCAGTACAGAGTGAGGAATATGGCGGGCAGATTGGACGATGCGGCGACGGCGAAGGCCAGTGCCACCAGGTGCGCCACATTCTGACCCTGAGCCAGGATGCCGACGGTGATGGCGAGCAGGCCGACCACCAGCGAGGACACACGGGCGGCGATTACCTGTTCGCGCGGCGAGGCATGGTCGCCCTTGATCACGCCGACGTAGATGTCGTGCGCCATTGCCGAGGCGGAGGCCAGCACCAGGCCGGCGACCACCGCGACGATGGTGGCGAAGGCCACGGCGGCGACGAAGGCGAGGAACAGGTTGCCCAGCATGGAGTCGGCACCGCCACCGACGTACTGGGCCAACAGCGGCGCGGCCATGTTGCCGCCCTTGTCCAGCGCGGCGATGGGATTGGCACCGACATGGATCGCCGCACCCATGCCGAGGAACAGGGTGAGCACGTAGAAGCCGCCGATGATGGCCATGGCCCAGATCACCGACTTGCGCGCATCCTGCGCGGTGGGCACGGTGAAGAAGCGCATCAAAATGTGCGGCATGCCGGCGGTGCCGAGCACCAGGGCCATGCCCAGCGAGATCTGGTCGATGGGATTCTTCAGGAACAGGCCCGGTTCAAGAAAACGCTGGCCCAGTTCGGAGGCGGTCATGTTGTTGGCGGCGTCGCCCAGCAGCTTGGCCACCTGTGCCTGCACCTTGGCATCGCCGGTGACCGCGGTGAGGAAACCGGGCAGGCTGAAGCCGTAGGGCGCCCACACAAAGGCCACCAGCAGCAGTGAGGCGGTGACCAGCAGCACTGCCTTGGTGATCTGCACCCAGGTGGTGGCCTTCATACCACCGAACACCACGTAGGCCAGCATCAACAGCCCGACACCGATTACCGACACCGTGTAGTCGATGCCGATGAGGGTCTTGATGAGGATACCGCCGCCGACCATTTGGGCGGTGAGGTAGAAGGTGGAAACGGTGATGGTGGAGATCGCGGCCACCGTCTTAGCTGCCTTGGGATTGTTGCGGAAGGCGAGGATGTCGCCCAGGGTGTATTTGCCGATGTTGCGGCACGGTTCGGCGATCACCAGCAACACGGTGATATAGGCCACCAGCCAGCCGACGGAGTACATGAAGCCATCGTAGCCGTAGAGCGATATCAGGCCGGCGATGCCGAGGAAGGAGGCGGCGGAGAGATAGTCGCCGGCAATGGCCCAGCCGTTCTGCACCCCGGTTACGGAACGTCCGGCGGCGTAGAACTCAGCAGTGGAGTGGGTGGAGCGGGCCGCCCAGTAGGTGATGTACATGGTGAGGGCGATGATGCCGCCGAATACCGCGAAGGTCATCCACTTGTATTGGTCGGCGACGGCGCCGGAGGCGTGGGCAGGCAGCGCCATGAACAGCAGCGCAAGCGCTGCAAGCCAGAATATTTTGTTATGCATCATCATTACACTCCGATCTTGTGGGCGTCGCGCACGATTTCTTGCGCCATGGCATCGAACTCCGCATTGGCACGGCGCGAATAGACGAAGGCGATGGTCCAGGCCACCACAAACTCCGACAGGGCGAACAGAATGCCGACGTTGACCGGGCCCCAGACACGGACATTGAACAGTTCGCTGAAATAGGCGGCGCCAATGGGGAGCAGGAAGTAGTAGACGACGGAAAAGATCATCAGTCCCCATAGAAACATGGATTTCTTGCGGTGCAGCGCCTGAAAGCGCGGGTCCGCATCGAGCGCGGCCCAGTTGACGTGCGATTTACTCATCGCGTTAGCTCCTTTGGTGGTAAGACAATAAACCCACAGTTGCACCGCAAAGCCTGTGCGCAAAGAACAAAGACGGTCCGCAAATGAACGCAAAAACGCAAATGTACATTCGCATTGTTTGCGTCCATTCGTGTTCATTCGCGGACAGCTGCTAGCAGTTGATCTTTTCGTTCTTTGCGTCTCTGCGACGCGCGTGTTTATCAGTCTCCGTTGCTCCCACCGAAAGAACCCCGAGCTTGTAGTCAGAATTTGTAATATTGCTCGAGCAAACCTTGCAGCTTGCGCGCCTGACGGAAGGATTCCTTCAGGATGCGCTGTTCCAGATCGTTCAATGCGTAGGGGTCGATGTGGTTGGACAGACCCTCACCACGGCGCCCCTGTTCGTGCTGTTGGCGCAGGCGCAGCAACTGGATGAAGAGAAAAGCGCCGATCCAGGCCTCCACCTCTGCCGTGTCCATATGCCACTGCGCGGCTGCGCCGCGCAGGCGATCCACCGTATTGGTGGCGGGCAGGCCGGCGGTGAGGGCGAATATGCGTGCCGCATCGACAAAGGGGGTGATGCCGTTCACCTTGAGATCGACGGTGCGCGGATGTTCTCCGCCGCTGGTGACCACGAAGTCGCGCACGATGCCGAGGGGCGGCTCGTTGGCCAGCGCGTTTTCGGTCATGTGGCGCAGGAACATACGCTGATCACGTACCTTTTCCAGCAACCACTGTTGCAACTCCAGCGCCGGTCCCTCCGGACCATACAAGGGGCGGAAGTCGAAGAAGATGCTGGCATTGAGCAGCACGGGGGCATCGCCGCGGTGGATCCAGTCGGCGAACTTGGCGCGCCATTCCGCCAGGCTCAAGCACCACTCGGGATTGCGCGCCATGACGTTGCCGCGGCACAGGGGGAAGCCACATTGGGCCAAGGCATCGTTGATGCGTGCGGCAATGGGCAGCAGTTCGGCGCGGATGGCATCGGCGCTGCGGCCGGCGGGGACGTCGAACAATATGCCGTTATCCTGATCGGTCTTCAGGGTCTGCTCGCGCCGACCTTCGCTGCCGAAGGACAGCCAGGTGAATTCCACCGCTGGCTTGCCGGCCTCCGCCAGCACCATGGCGATGGCGCGTTGGGTGATGTTGTCATTGAGGGTGGTGATGATCTCGGTGATCTGATCCACCGAGGCACCCTGGGCCAACATCTGCTCTACCAGGCGGTGCACGGCTCCGCCCAGCTGGGCCAGGGACTGGATCGAGTCGGCGTGGTTGATGGCACGTGACAGATTGACCAGGCCGACCCGCTGCAGCGAGAACAGGTCGCGTTCCGACACGATGCCCACCAGGCGCTTTTTCTCCGTGACGCAGATGTGGCCGAAGCCGTGCTGCGCCATCAGCAGTGCCGCCTCGTAGGCATGGGCATCCGGTACCACGGTGAGCGGATTGGGTGTCATCACCGCGGCGATGGGACTCGCCGGATCAAGTTGCGGCAGCGCGACCCGCGACAGCACATCGTGCAGGGTGAAGACGCCGATGGGTTGCTGCTGTGCATCGACCACCACCATGCTGCCAATGCGCTCGCGATCCATGATACGCAGCACCTCATCCACCGTGGTGTCCGCGGTGCAGGTGATGGGGGCGCGCTGGATCAGCTCGCGTAGCGGCGTGCTGAGGGAGCTGGTTTCCGATACCCGCGTCGCGGAACGGGCCTGTACGTTGCGCAGGGCATTGTCGAGCAGGCTGGCGATGCGACGGCTGCAAAAATCCTGGAACGCCGGACTTTGGTTGAACAGGGTCTCGAAATCCTGCCGCTCCAGCTCGTAGCAGAAGGTGTCCTCGATGGCGCGGTTGACGGTGCGTACCGGACGGCGCGAAAGCAGGGCACCGATGGGGAAGGCCTCACCGGTGACCAGTTCCCAGGCACTGCCGGCAGCCTGGTTGTCGTCACCCACCTCGCCGCGGATGCGTCCCTGCTTGATGATGAACAGACGGTTGGCCGGTCCCTGGTCCGGGCTGGTGACTGCCTCGCCACGGGCGTAGAAACCCAGTTGCAGCCGTTTGGCGAGAAACTCCACGTGGGCCGGCGCCATCTGATCGAAGGGCGCGTGGCGGCGCAGGAAATCGCGGGCAGCGGAGAGGCTGGTCGGATCGGTGACGGTATCGTTCAAGGGCTCGCCCGGCTCGGGATGCATGATTCGAGATTAAGGGTCGGCGACCAGGGGGCCGGCGGACCGTGCGCTATGGTAAGCCCTACCGGATGGTTTGCAAGGTATTTAAGGCATATAAATAGCTAGCATTGAGATTTCCAATGCTTAGCATTGAAAAAAACCGCAGTCCGAGAGGGCTGCGGTTTTGTCTTGCCTGCTCCCCCGGGGCCGCGGGGGAGGTTGGCTGGGGCTATTTATGCGCCCGGTTGTTGACCAGGTCGTCGACCACGGCGGGGTCGGCGAGGGTGGAGGTGTCGCCGAGGGAGTCGGTCTCATTGGCGGCGATCTTGCGCAGGATGCGGCGCATGATCTTGCCGGAGCGGGTCTTGGGCAGGCCGGGGGCCCACTGGATGACATCGGGCGAGGCGATGGGACCGATCTCGCTGCGCACCAGCTGCACCAGCTCCTTCTTCAGGGCGTCGGACGGTTCCACGCCCTTGACCAGGGTGACGTAGCAGTAAATGCCCTGGCCCTTGATGTCGTGCGGGTAGCCCACCACCGCGGCTTCGGCGACGGCCTCGTGCAGCACCAGGGCGCTCTCGATCTCGGCGGTGCCCATGCGATGGCCGGAGATGTTGAGCACGTCGTCGACGCGGCCGGTGATCCAGTAGTAGCCGTCCTTGTCGCGCTTGGCGCCGTCGCCGGTGAAATACATGCCGGGATAGGTCTTGAAATAGGTGTCGATGAAGCGCTGGTGGTCGCCGTAGACGGAGCGCATCTGTCCCGGCCAGGGGCGGGTGATGACCAGATTGCCCTCGCACTCGCCGTCGAGGATATTGCCCTCGTTGTCGACGATGGCCGGGGCCACGCCGAAGAAGGGTTTGGTGGCGGAGCCGGGCTTGAGCGCGGTGGCGCCGGGCAGCGGGGTAATCAGATGGCCGCCGGTCTCGGTCTGCCACCAGGTGTCGACGATGGGG
The DNA here is from genome assembly GCF_059410345.1 of Sulfurivermis sp. Lineage (NCBI taxonomy): Bacteria > Pseudomonadati > Pseudomonadota > Gammaproteobacteria > Thiohalomonadales > Thiohalomonadaceae > Sulfurivermis > Sulfurivermis sp. The sequence goes on from NZ_JBLJDO010000013.1 coordinate 81,201, forward strand.
CAGCGCTCCTCGCCGACGATGTGGTAGTACCACTCCCAGGCCTCCGGGTTGATGGGCTCGCCCACGGTGCCGAGCAGACGCAGGCTCTTGCGTGAGGTCTTCTGCACCGGCTCGGCGCCCTCGCGCATCAGCGCACGGATGGCGGTGGGAGCGGTGTAGAAGATGTTCACCTGATGCTTGTCGATGACCTGCCAGAAGCGTGAGGCGTCAGGATAGGAGGGAATGCCCTCGAACATGAGCGAGATGGCGCCATTGGCGAGCGGGCCATAGACGATGTAGGTGTGGCCGGTGACCCAGCCCACGTCGGCGGTGCACCAGTAGATGTCGCCGTCGTGGTAGTCGAAGGTGTACTTGTGGGTCATTGCCGCGAACAGCAGATAGCCGCCGGTGGTGTGCAGCACGCCCTTGGGCTTGCCGGTGGAGCCGGAGGTGTAGAGGATGAACAGCGGGTCTTCCGCATCCATCTCCTCGGGCTGGCAGTCCGGCGAAGCCTTGGCCATGGCCTCGTGGTACCACACGTCACGGCCGTCCTTCCAGGCGATGGCGCCGCCGGTACGCTTCACTACCAGTACCGTATGGACGTTGGGGCACTGCAGCAGGGCCTTGTCGGTGTTGCCCTTCAGGGGCACCGCCTTCTTGCCGCGCAGGCCCTCATCGGCGGTGATCACCACCTGGCAGTCGGAGTCGAGGATGCGATCCTTGAGCGACTCCGGCGAGAAGCCGCCGAACACCACCGAATGCACCGCACCGATGCGCGCACAGGCCAGCATGGCAACGGACGCCTCGGGGATCATCGGCATGTAGATGCAGACGCGGTCGCCCTTCTTGACGCCGCGGGACTTGAGCACATTGGCAAACTTGCTCACCTCGGCGTGCAGCTCGCGGTAGGTGATCTTCTTGTCCTCGGCGGGGTCGTCGCCCTCCCAGATCAGGGCCACCTGATCGCCGCGTTTTTCCAGATGACGGTCCAGGCAGTTGTAGGCGACATTGAGCTTGCCGCCCTCGAACCAGCGGATGTGGCCCTTGTGATAGTCCCACTCGGATACCTTGCTCCAGGGCTTGGACCAGGTGAGGAAGGCTTGGGCCTGCTCGGCCCAGAAACCGTCCGGGTCCTTGATCGACTGCTGGTACATGGCCTCGTACTTGGCCGCGTCGATGTGCGCGCCGGCGGCGAAGGCGGCGGGAACCGGATAGATATGTTTTTCGGACATGGAACTACCTCCCATCGGTTTTAAAAATTGTCCGTCAATGAACGCGAATGTACGCCAATGAGTCCGCGGGCCTGGTTGCGTTCATTGGCGGACATGGCTCGCTCAGTGTCTCCGCATCCTGCGACAAGTCTTTTAAGGAAGGTCTGAATAAGTCCATCCTGGACTTCTCAGCCCACGCGAAACGAAAAGTGTGATTTTCGATTCGCTTCATTTTCCAACGACTTATCGTCGTTGGAAAATGGCGGCACATCCCTGTGCCGCGGAAGCTCTGAACTTATTCAGAGCTTCCTTAAGCAGCAGGCTTGCACCTGCGGCGAGGCATGCGCACAATGCGGCTTCCCACCGAATATCGTGTGATGCCATGACTGAACAACAAAAACCTTCCTTCGATCTTTGGTCCCAGGTCGCCGAATGGTGGCAGACCCTGCGTGACTACGTCGGCGCCGGGCGCCGGCGCCGCGACGAGCCGATCACCGATCGCGCCTCCCTGCGTAGGTTTCTCGAATCGCGTGCCAGCCACGTGGCACAGACCTCTCTATACGGCTATCTGCGCACCCGTGCCGGGATGCGCTATCCGGAACTGTTCGACGACGAGGTGTTCGTCGTTTCCATCAACATCGCCAAGTGGCAGATGTGGCTGGATTGCCTGTCCGACCTCGCTGTGTACTGCGGCGCCACCATGGTGCGGCAGCATCCCGAGGCCGCGCCGCGCATCGCGCATTTGGTGCGCGAGCTGGTGCATGACATCCTGCGCGACACCGGCGTACCGGCGGAGGCCGGCGAGGGCTTTCCCGCCCATGTCGATGCCGTGCGCACACGCATCGAACACTGCAACCTGGCTGCGGTCGGTGAGGGCGAGGACGCCTTCAGTGCCAGTCCTGCCGGCTTGGTGCGCTGGGCGCCCATCATGGAAGAGCTCAAGGAGCTCGATGCCGAGATCGTCATGAACTCGGTACGTTTCCGCTGGCAGGAGGTGCGGCGCGATTTGCATCGGCTGCTCGCCACCGACGCCATACTTTGCGAGGCGCCTTGAGTCTCCGCATCGCCGGCTCATCTCAATAACTCGCCGTCAGCCATGGTGCGCCCCGAGGGCGCCGTGCGACGGCGGGCACGGCCCGCCCTAGGTATGCGGTGAACTCCAATTCGGAACACCTACTTGCCGACGAGCAGGCCGAGCAAATAGTGGACGGCCCGCGCCAGTTCACTTTCCAACGGGAACGACAGCATGCCCATGACGGAGTAGCCGAGCAGCCAGGGCATCAGATAAAAGCGGGTCATGAAGAAGAACCACGCCACATAAAGCGGCACCAACGGCGCCACCAGAAATTCGGGGGTGATCGGTTTGAACAGCCGCAGCAGCGGATCGGTCACGCGGATGAAGAAGCGGCTGAAGAAAAATCGGCTGTCTTCCGGCAGGAAGATGCGCATGCCGAAGCGACCGATCAAGGTCCACATCACCATGCCCAGCAGGTAGTCGACTATGACGGCCCACAGCGGGATTCCATCTATCATCAATACTCTCCGGCTTGTGGTTGATTAGATAAAGATGCCGGGGCGGGTAAACCCGCCCCGGCATTATGACAGCCCGTACCGTTAGTGTGCAGAACCCAGGATGGTTTCGCCCTTCGGAACACGGACCTCGTCCACCATGCGCTGGATTTCTTCGTCCGGCGCCTTGGTCATCAAGGTTACCACAACCATGGCGATCAGGCTGGCAGCGGCACCGACGATGCCGAAGCGCAGGTGATCCAGGCCGATCCACGGCTCCATGACCTTGTTGTACACCATGTACAGATACCACGAGCCGACTGCCAGACCCACCGCCATACCGGCGATGGCACCCGGACGGTTGGCACGCTTCCACCACACGCCGAGTACCAGCGGGAAGAACAGCCCCGACATGGCGAAGCAGAAGGCCCAGGCCACGGCACCAAGGATGCCGGTGAGCTTCATACTGGCCACGAAGGCACCGCCTGCACCGATCACCAGCAGCAGTATGCGGGCGATGATCAGACGCTTCTTGGTCTCTGCCTGCGGGTTGATGATCTTGTAGTACAGATCGTGGGACAGGGCGTTGGCGATGGCCAGCAGCAGGCCGTCAGCGGTGGACATGGCAGCCGCCATACCGCCGGCAGCAACGAGGCCGGAGATCACGTAGGGCAGGCCGGCGATTTCCGGCGTGGCCAACACGATGATGTCAGGACGGATGAAGAACTCGTTGATCTGCAGGATGCCGTCGAGGTTGCTGTCGCGGATGGCGATCATGCCGATGGCCGACCACTTCTGCACCCACTCCAGCGCCATGACGTCGTTGACCGACTTGCCGATGATGGCGGTGGCCAGGTGCGGATCCAGCAGCTGCAGCTTGCTGAAGGTAGCCAGGGCCGGGGCGGTGAAGTAGAGCAGGAAGATGAAGCCCAGCGACCAGGCCACCGAGGTACGCGCATCACGCACCGACGGGGTGGTGAAGTAGCGCATCAGGATGTGCGGCAGGGAAGCGGTACCGAGCATCATGCAGGCGGCCAGGGTGATGAACTGCCAGGCAGCCATGGCGCCTTCCTTCGGCGTGGCGTGCAGGGTGGTCAGCACGGACAGGCCAGGAACGGTTTCGGCCGCCTTGGTGCCCACGCCGAGGATCGGCTCCAGCTCCATGATGCGCTCCACGGCAGGGCCGTAGGAGAACTGGGGCAGGAAGCCGAAACCCTGGGAGATGGACATCCAGAATACCGGGATCAGGTAAGCGATGATCAGCACGATGTACTGGGCCACTTGGGTCCAGGTCACCGCACGCATGCCGCCCAGCATGGAGCACACCAGAATACCGGACAGACCGAACCAGACGCCCACTTCGAACGGGATCTGGAAGGCGCGCGCGGCGATGGTGCCGGTGGCGTCGATCTGCGCCGTCACATAGGTGAAAGACGCAATGAACAGCACGATGATGGCCAGGAAGCGGGCCAGCTTGCCGCCGTAACGGGTACCAATGAAGTCAGGCACGGTGTAGCAGCCGAACTTGCGCAGGTACGGCGCCATCAGCGTGGCCACCAGCACGTAGCCGCCGGTCCAACCCACCACGAAGGCGAGGTAGGGGTAGCCGGCCATGAACACGCCGCCGGCCATGGCCACGAAGGAGGCACCGGACATCCAGTCGGCCGCCGTCGCCATGCCGTTGAATACCGGCGGAACCTGACGACCGGCAACGTAGTAGGCGCTGATCTGCGTGGTACGGGACAGCACGCCGATGCCCGCGTAGATGGCGATGGTGAAGGCCACGAACAGAATGCCGATCGTGTCTGCGCCGACGCCCATCTGTTCCAGTACTGCCATCAGTACGAAGAACAGCAGGAATGCACCGGTATAGAGACCGTAGATCTTCGGGAGGTTCTCGATGAATCCGCCCTTCATGTTAAAGAAGCTCATAGATGTCTCCCCCTTAGTCTTCGGCGACGCCGAATTCACGGTCAATCTTGTCCTGCTGCTTCACGAACATGAACAGCTGGACAACAAAGACAATGAGCGAGCCCTGGGCGGCGAAGTAATAGCCCAGGGGCCAACCGAAGAAGCTGATTTGATTCAGCGATGTTGCGAAGGCATGGACCACGAACGAAAACACGAACCAGATGACCAGGTGAACGATCATCAAGGTGCGTGTCTTGGCCCAATGCTTCTCTCTCTGTGCCACATCGAGTGTCATTGGCATTCTCCTCAAGAGTCAGTTAATGGACGACAGGCAGGCCAGGTTCGGCCCGGATAGCTGCAAGTGTGTTTATTGTTTTTCATCCCCTCCCTCAACAGTGTTGTTACGAAATGGTTGTGTGTGGTCTGTGTCTGCCGCGGTGTCATAGCTGGTAGTCCAGCGCGATGGCGGTTTGCAGCTTACGCGCCTGGCGGAAGGCTTCCTTGAGGATGCGGCGATCGAGATCGTTCAGGGTGTCCGGGTCGAGGTGATTGGACAGTTCCAGCCCCTGTTCGGCCTGGCGGCGGTGATGACGGATGCGCAGCAGTTGAATGTAGTGGTAGGCCTCGATCCAGGCGGCGGCATCGTCGCTGTGGATCACCTTGGCGCGTGCGGCGGCCTGGAAGCGGGCCACGGTGTTGGTCTCGGCAATCTGGTGACTCAGGGCGATGAGACGGGCGCTATCCACGAAGGGCGTCAGCCCCTGCACCTTGATGTCCAGGGTGTGCGGATGGTCGCCGCCGCTGGACACCTGGAAGTCGCGCACCAGGCCGATGGGCGGTTTGTTGCGCAGCGCGTTGTCGGCCATCTGGCGGCGGAAGCGGCTGTTGTTCTGGGTCTGTTGCAGTAGCCAGGCATGCAGTTCTTCCGCCGGCGCCGGTTCGCCGTAGAGCGGGCGGAAGTCGAAGAAGATGCTGGCGTTGAGCAGGTGTTCTGGTGTGCCCTGATCGATCCAGCGCGAGAAGCGCGCCTTCCATTCGTCCAAGCTCAGGCAGCAGTCTGGATTGCTGGCCATGATGTTGCCGGGACAGAGCGGGAAGCCGATGGTGGCCAGGGCATCGTTGATGCGCTTGGCCAGCGGCAGCAGTTCGGCGCGAATCTCCTCTGCCGTCTTGCCGGCCGGGGTGCGGAACAGGATGCCGTTGTCCTGATCGGTTTTCAGGGTCTGCTCGCAGCGGCCTTCGCTGCCGAAGGCCAGCCAGGTGAAGTCCACCGTCGGCTTGCCGGTGTCGGTGAGGATCAGGGTCAGCGCGCGTTGCGTCAGGCTGTCGTTGAGGGCGGTGATGATTTCGGTGATCTGTGCCACCGAGGCACCCTGGGCCAGCATCTGCTCCACCAGGCGGTGCACGTTGCCGCTCAGCTGGGCCAGTTGTTCGATGGTTTCGGCGCGGGCGATGGAACGGGACAGGTTGACCAGGCCGATGCGCTGCAGGGAGAACAGGTCGCGCTCCGACACCACGCCGGTAAGCTTGCCGTCCTGCACGACACAAATGTGACCGAAGCCGTGCTGCGCCATCAGCAGCGCCGCTTCGTAGGCGCGTGCGTCCGGCGGCAGGGACAGCGGGGCGGGACTCATCAGTTCGCCCATCGGGGTATCCGGGCTGCGTCGCGGCAGGGCCACGCGCGACAGCACGTCGTGCAGGGTGAACATGCCGATGGGCGCCTTGGCCTCATTGGTGACCACGATGCTGCCGATGTGTTCGTGGTCCATGATCGCCAGCGCCTCGCCCACCGGGGTGGCGGCGGTACAGCTGATGGGGGCGCGCTGGATCAGGCTGCGCAACGGGGAACTGAGCGAGGTGTCTTCGGAGACGCGGGTGGCCGAGGCGGCCTGCACCGTGCGCAGGGCATTGTCGAGCAGATTGGCCAGACGCCGGGTGCAGAAATCGTGAAACACCGGACTCTGGTTGAACAGCTTGTCGAAGTCGTCCCGCTCCAGTTCGAAGCAGAAGGTGTCTTCCACGGCCCGGTTGATGGTGCGTACCGGGCGGCGGGACAGCAGGGCACCGATGGGAAAGCTCTCGCCGGTGACCAATTCCCAGGCACCTTCGTCGTCGGGCTCGTCCTTGCCCAGCTCACCGCGGATGCGACCCTGCTTGATAATAAAAAAGCGGCTGGCCGGCCCGTCCTCGGGACGGGTGACGGCTTCACCGCGGGCGTAAAAACCGAGTTTCAGGCGTTTGGCCAGATAGTCCAGATGCGCCGGCGCCATCTGGTCGAACGGCGCATGGCGCCGGAGGAAGTCCAGGATGGGAGTCAGCGGCTGATTGGTCGCTATCTGGTTCAAAGGTTTCCTTTCCACGTGCGCACGTGAGATTGGTGAACCAGTTAGCAATCGCCGTACCACGACCTGTTTCCATTGAAAACAATGGCTTGGCGATATTCTAGGATGTGGGGTATGGGAAAGTGTTACGGGGTGTAACGCGGCAGTGTTACGTAACGTAACGACTGTAGGAGCAGTACCGCGGTACGCCGCAACCCGCTGTATCGCCTGATGGCGGTATGGCCGTCCCTACGGTTCTTTTTTTACCTTGCGCCGTTCCAGTTCCACCCGATGGATGTAGCGCAGGATGGCGGCGTTGCTGCGGGAGTCCAGACGCAACAGGCGGCAGCCGACGCGGTAGACCGGTTCCCCCTGCTGGCTGTCCACCTGATAACGGTTGCGGATCTCCACATCGGCCTGGATCACCCCTTCCTCCGGCAACTCGATGCGGCAATTGGGGACCACGGTGCCGGCGTCCCAGCCGCACTGCCTCCCCTCGGGCGGTTCGATGAGACCGACGCCTCCCACGCTGATATCGACGATGTGTGCGTGAATCGTGTTGCCATCAGGGTCAATCATGCTCAGATTGAGGCGCCGGCCGATGGGGGTGGCGAGGCGGTAATACTCACGCCGCTGGAGGCGGATGATGGAGGTGGGCAGGGGGATGACCAAGGCCGGCTCGCCCTGGTATTTGGCCTTGTGGACAGTCTCGCTGCTGAACTGGACGCGCACCTGCTGGTGGCGGGTGACGAACAGTACGCGGCGGGCGTTCAGCAGGCGCTGGTTGAGGGTCTCGTCCGGCCCGTAATCGAGCACCAGGCGGTTGTTCTCGTCGTCCAGGCGCAATACGGAGGTGAGGATGAAGTCGCTGCCTTCGTTGAAGTAGGCCGTCACCAGTTGCAGGGTGCGGGCGAGGTCGCCCAGCACGCGCACGATTTCCCTCCGGGAATCTACCCGGAAGCGGTCCAGATCCAGTTCTGCGCCCTCGGGCATGTCATTGGCACTCATGGTATTGGCGTGCCACGAATTCTAGCAAACATACATGAAAAATAGGGTTATTGGCGTTCCGCTAATCGCCGCTTCGGGCCTTCTGTTCGATCTGCACGCGATGGATGTAGCGTTGGATGATGGCGTTCTTGTCCAGCGGCAGGCCGACGAAGGCGCAGCCGATGCGGCGCACCTGGCTGCCGTCGTTCTGTGGCTGCAGAAAGCTGTTGCGCACCACCAGATCGAACACCAGGGTGCCCGTTTCCGGCAGGTCGACGCGGCAGCCCTGCAATACGGTGCCCACTTCGGGGTTGAAGTGGCGTTG
>NZ_JBLJDO010000046.1:0-2545 GCF_059410345.1 Sulfurivermis sp.
CCATGGGACGCACAACGGTCATTTCAGGCGCGGGGAAGGAGTTCCCATACAAGGGCGAGGATTTCGCTTACATGCTCTTCCGCAAGCGGGACTGCTGCCAGGGGGCCTTTGGATTCTGATCGATGAAAAAGCCTGTGATGAAAATGCTGTTGCTTGTTCTGTTAGGTGCCATCGCATCCACTGGGTATGCGGCTGACAAGCACCTTGCTCTGCCAGAGATAAATGGCTATGGCGATGACGCAGTGGCGCGGCAGAAGTCGAGTCAGGCGATCGATGCTGCCAGTCAGGAGGCGCGCAATGGCGCGGTTCGTGACTTTCCCAAAATCAAGGTCCCATCTTCCGGCGTGGACATCGACCAGATCGCGGCCCGCTACAACCAGACAGCGCAGAAACCGGATGACGACAATCTCATGATCTTCGTCACCCTGGGCATGCCGGGCAAAGCTCTGATAAATCTGGCCAGACAAGCCGCGCGCACGCGTGCCGTGCTGGTCTTGCGAGGGGTCGAGGGCGGGCTCGCCAAGGGAAACTGGCCGCGTGCCATGGAGGCACTGAAGCCGATTGCCGAAACGGGTGCTTCCATCATCATCCACCCCGATTTATTCCGGGCATACAAGGTTGTTCAAGCACCCACGTTTGTCCTGACGACAGGACGGCAGGGCGAGGCCTGCCTGAACAACCTGAGAAAGGAATGCAGCCAGAGCCTGCGCGCTACTGGCGATGTCACCCTGGATTACGTGCTTGAGCGCTGGGCACAAGGCGGCAGTCCACTGGCCGCTGAAGCACAATCACGGCTGGCCATGCTGGAGTACCGGCCGTGAAGGCTTTACTGCTTCCACTGTGTCTGGTCTCAAGTGTGACCTGTGCCGACATGACCACGAACGATGCCTTCAATGAGGGCAACACCTTCGGCAAGGCGAATGTTGTGACAGCCAAGAGCAAGATCAGCACCACCACAGCAAGCGATGCCAACACGGGGGTGCCGAACTATACGGCCACCGATCCTGCTTCCAGCTACTACATGGGCGGCACAGGTAGCCTGACGGCGCCAGCCACCGCGGGGGTCACTGGCTGTACATCCACCGCAGGAACGGCAGATCCCGATCCACATACCCACGGGAAGTGCGAAGGCGTCAGGATGCTGATGAATGACCCTGGCAAGAAGAACGTGATGTTTCCGCTCAACTCCACAACCGACCCGCTGGTTGTCAAACGCAACACAGTGTCGGGCGATGCAGAGACATATCTCGGCAGCCTCATCGTGAACGGTGCGTATGCCGGATGCGCAGAAAAGACGGTCAAGGATCCAGACAAGTACCAGACGGAAACCTGTAATCAATACCTGACGGCAGGTGAGGAATCCTGCAATGAAATTCTGACGGTTTCGATTACGACATCTGAGTCTTGCGTACCAGGGACATGGTATGGCGGCTATTCATTGGGGATTCCGGTTTACGGCTGGGTAAATCAGGTCGACATCTACTGCGACATGAATCGTTCGGATGGAATGCTGAGACTGCGTTTCACTCCGATTGGGCTACACGGTGTTTGCAGTATCGGGTACCTGGATGTTCCAAAATCGCCATTCACCGTGGCAGATTCAGTTGGCTGGGGTGTAATTGGCCAGACATGCGACGGCGACGGAAACTGTTCCGATTCTTACGGCCCAGTCAATTATGAGTTGACCAGCATTCACAACTGGAAGGGAGCTTGCACCGTAACGAATTACATCGGATACGAACCAGGTTATGCCCAAGGGTGTGTCGGAGATACGTGTAATTTCACCTTCAGAGCACTGGATAGCCGCTGGGGCAATCAGGCTGTGGCGACTGGCGGTCCATTCACGCCGCCGAAGATAATCGTCACAGAAACGGACTCCTGGGATAACCAGTGTACGGCTCTGGAGGCCCGGCTTCCATGATGCCGCTTACCTTGATGCGGCTGATAGCCCGGCTACTCATCGTCACACTCCTGTTCCCCTTGCTCTCGTCTCCGGTGCTGGCAGGGGATGGCACCTGCACAAAGAATTCCAAGGTCTGCATCGAGGGGCCTGAAACGCGCCTGATCAGCGGCTATCCGGTGACTCGCGATTGCTGGAAATACGAAAGCAAGTACGACTGCATCTCCCAGAACTACGTGGACGATTGCGCGCCTCTAGCTGCGCAGGGGTGCGCGCAGATCGGCTCAAGCTGCGTGGAGTATGTGGACGGTGATCCAGCCAAGTGCTCGCTCTATGAGCAAACGTATCAATGCAAAGTGGCGGATGGCGAGTCTAAAACCATCACGGATTGTGGCGGACAGGCCTACTGCGTGGATGGCACGTGTTTCGATGCGGGCTACACGCCGGATGGTGATTTTGCGCTGGCGATCACCGGTATGGAGGCGCTGCGGCAGGCCGGCAACTACATGGACCCGGATACCCTGACGCTGTTCAACGGCAAGAACAGCAAATGCAGAGTGACGCTCGGGATTTTCAGTTGCTGCAAGACTAACTCGATGGGGAGCAATCAGAACAACAGCGACATGATGACCAGCATGGGCGCGA
>NZ_JBLJDO010000014.1:0-65854 GCF_059410345.1 Sulfurivermis sp.
TGGTGGAGCGGAGGAGGATCGAACTCCCGACCTTCGCATTGCGAACGCGACGCTCTCCCAGCTGAGCTACCGCCCCGTATCGCCCGTCCGTTGCCGGCCGTTAGACGGCGCGAAATATAGCACATGTGCCACTGATTACCTACGCGAGCCCTGGCATGCCTCCCCCCTTCAACGCATGACATATATTGTCATGACGGCATGCCTAATGACAGGTCTGCCACCCTAGGAAAAATCATGGCGCTGAAAATTAACACCTTTAAAACAATGCGTTACGGCATCCGCGCTCCGTCAGTTGAGTGGCATGTATTTTGCCTTCGGTTATACCCTAGTACGCCAAGACCCGGACTGTCGGCAAGCGGTGCCACAGGACACTATATATGTATCCTAGATACCGTACTCAGGAGGGGATATTTGCCTGTCTCGCGTGATCATGTTTAGATGAAAATCTTTATGTGCAGGCAGGTTTGCCGGTACGGGTTGTCAGGTCAGCAGAGACCCGCAACGTCCCCGTGACCCGCCGTAACTGGGTATGAAACAAATATAAAGCTGGGTCATTACACCACCATGAAAAAATACATCATCGGATTTGCGTTGTTTGTCGGCGGTGCCCTCGCCCTGGCTGGCGTCAACGGCTTCTTCGCCTACACCAACACCACCGAATTCTGTATTTCCTGCCACACCATGCGCTGGAACTACGAAGAATATAAGGAAACCAAGCACTACAAGAATCGCGTTGGCGTAAAGGCTGAATGTGCCGACTGCCATGTGCCCAAGGAGTTCTTCCCCAAGGTTGCGGCCAAGATCATCGCGGTCAAGGATATCTATCATCAGATCGCCGGTACGGTGGACACCGAGGAGAAGTTCGAGGCCCACCGCTGGGACATGGCGAACCGGGTGTGGGCTAAAATGAAGGCCACCGACTCCCGCGAGTGCCGCACCTGCCACGAATACGAGGATATGGATTTCAGCGAACAGAGCCGCTCCGCCCGCAACCGCCATGAGCAGGCGCCGATGCGCGGCCGCACCTGCATCGACTGTCACAAGGGTATCGTCCACCACATGCCGGATGAACCGGATGATTACGAAGCCGCCGAAGACGAGGATGCCTAAGGGCCGTGACACGGCCTCGTCCATGCAACGTTCAGGACCGAGAACAGCGCAATGCCCAAAGCAATGAGTGTAAAGACCTTCCTGCTGTTGACCCTACTGTTGCTGTGGGGTGCAGCAGGAAATGCCAAGGATCTGGACAAGGAACTGCGCGAAGCGGCGCTCATCGGCGACGTGGATCAGGCCCGCAACCTGCTCAAGCAGGGCGCCAGCCCCAACGCCAAAACCCCCTTCGGCAAATCCGCCCTGATGTTTGCCGCTGAGGAAGGCAATCTCGACGTCGTCGAGCTGCTGCTGTCCCAAGGCGCCGATGTGAACGCACGCAGCACCGTGGGCTGCACTGCCCTCACCTTTGCCGCCGAACAAGGCGACATCAACCTGGTGAAACGGCTGGTGGACGCCGGCGCCCGCGTGCAGGATAAGACCCGCGCCGGCTGGGATGCCCTCGCCATCGCCGCCCGCTACGATCATGTGGACGTGATGGAACTGCTGCTCTCCCGTGGCGCCAACGTCAATGTGTCGGATCGGGACGGCTACACGCCACTCATGATCGCTGCCGAAAAAGACAACCTCGCCGCCGTTCGTCTGCTGCTGGGGGCCGGAGCCGACCCTGACTTGCGCAACCGCGACGGCGCCAATGCCCTGCTGGTGGCATCTGGCAAGGGCCATCTGCATGTCGTAAAGATGCTGCTGGATCACGGCGTGGATATTCAAGCCGTCAGTGATGACGGCTCCAGCGCCCTGGCCTGGGCTGCCGGCAACGACCATCTGCATACCACCGAGCTGTTGTTGCAGCGCGGCGCCTTCATCAATCACCAGGACGCCAGCGGTAGCACCCCGCTGATGGAGGCCGCTGCCGGTGGCCACACCAAGGTGGTGCGCCTGCTGCTCGAACGTGGCGCCGATGTTTCGATCAAGGATAAGAATGGCGCCACGGCGCTCAGCCTGGCACGGGCCGGCAAACACAAAGATACCGTGCAACTGCTGGAAAAGGCCGGCGCCCGTTAAAGAATTTCAGGAATCACTGGGATGTTGCCAGTGTGGCATGTAGTTAGGTGTAACAAGCGTAGTTGACGACATAAAAGCGAACCAAGAGCAAACCAAAGGAGGTCCCATGAAATACAAGACTATCATGCAGGGCGCCATCGTCCTGGGCGGTCTGGCCCTGGGTGGTGCCGCACTGGCGTCCGGCCCGAGCGCGTCCATGCTGGCCAACACCTGTGCCGGCTGCCACGGCACCGACGGTTCCAGCAACGGTCCCGCCACCCCGTCTATCGCCGGTATGAAGGGCGAGTACTTCATCGAAACCATGCAGGAATACAAGAGCGGCAAACGTCCTGCCACCATCATGGATCGCATCGCCAAGGGCTACAGCGACGACGAGATCAAGCTGATGGCCGGCTTCTTCGCCGAACAGAAGTTCGTCCGCATCGAGCAAGGCGCCGACAAGAAGCTGGCCAGCGCCGGCAAGCGCCTGCACGACCGTTACTGCGAGAAGTGCCATGAAGAAGGCGGCCGCATGGCCGACGACGGCGGCATTCTGGCTGGCCAGATGATGCCCTACCTGCGCTACTCCTTCGACGACTTCATCAGCGGCAGCCGTGAGATGCCGAAGAAGATGAAGTCCAAGGTCGACGAGATGCTGAAGAAGGAAAAGGCCGGTAAGGACAGCATCGAGCAGCTCGTGCATTACTACGGTAGCCAGAAATAAGAATGGGAAGGGGCCAAAACATGACGCACATTACTCGTAGAAACTTCCTCAAGGTTGCCGGCGGTACCGCAGCAGTCGGTGCCATCGGTGTTCCGCACATCGCCCTCGGTGCCAGCAAGAAGGTCGTGGTCGTCGGCGGCGGTATCGGTGGTGCCACCGTGGCCAAATACCTGCGCCGCGCCGATGCCTCCATCGAAGTCACCCTGATCGAGCCCAACAAGCACTACTACACCTGCTTCATGAGCAATGAAGTGCTGGGTGGCGAGCGCACCATGGACTCCATCAAGTTCGATTACACCGGCCTGGGCAAGCACGGCGTCAAGGTGGTCAACGACACCGTCACCGCCATCGATGCTGCCGCGCGCAAGGTGACCACCGCTGGCGGCCAGAGCTTCAGCTATGACCGTTGCGTGGTGGCTCCCGGCATCGACTTCCAGTGGGGTGCCATTGGTGGTTACGACGAGAAGGCCGCCGAGGTCATGCCGCACGCCTGGAAGGCCGGTCCGCAGACCACCATCCTGCAGAAGCAGCTGCAGGACATGAAGGATGGCGGTACGGTCATCATCAGCGCACCGGACAATCCGTTCCGCTGCCCCCCCGGTCCGTACGAGCGTGCTGCCCAGATCGCTCATTACCTGAAGAAGCATAAGCCCAAGTCCAAGGTGCTGATCCTCGACGCCAAGGACAAGTTCGCCAAGCAGGGCCTGTTCATGGCCGGCTGGAAGAAACACTACGGTGACATGATCGAGTGGGTTGGCGCAGCCGGCGGCGGCAAGATCGAGTCTGTCGATGTGGCCAGTCGCTCCGTGCAGGGCGCCGTCGAGAAGTACAAGGGCGATGTCGTGAACGTGATCCCGCCGCAGCGGGCCGGCAAGATCGCCCACACGGCAGGTCTGGTGAACGACAAGGGCTGGTGCCCGGTCAATCAGGGCACCTTCGAGTCCACCATTCATGCCAACATCCATGTCCTGGGCGATGCCAGCATCGCTGGCGAAATGCCGAAGTCCGGCTATTCCGCCAACTCCCAGGCCAAGGTGTGTGCAGCGGCCGTGGTCGCCCTGCTCAGCGGCATGGAGGCTCCGGTACCGGCCTATGTCAACACCTGCTACAGCCTGATCACCCCGGAGCACGGTATCTCCGTTGCGGCCGTGTACAAGCTCACCGACGGCAAGATTGCCGGTGTGGCAGGCTCAGGTGGTCTGACTCCGGCCGATGCCTCGGAAGAGGCCTTGCGCCGCGAGGTGGCCTACGCCCACTCGTGGTTCAAGAACATCACCGCCGACACCTTCGGTTAAGCTGTTCGCAGGCAGGACTGAAAACGGGGCCGCAAGGCCCCGTTTTCATTTCCCCCACCTTGATATCCATCAAATACCTGGCCGCGCCGTCTACATATACTAATTCCAATGAAATCAGTACAGATATTGGAGTCTGCGGCATGAATACGCTGTTGAAACTGGCCACGCTGATGTGCTGCCTCACACCGCTCGGACTGGCGGCCCAGGACAAATTCGACTTGCGCAACGGACGCGACATCAATGAGCTCTGCGCCGGCTGTCATGGCGAATTCGGCCAAGGTGGCAAGGACGGCGAATACCCGCGCATCGCCGGGCAACCGATGGCATTCATCGTCAAACAGATGCACCTGTTTCGCGACCGCAAGCTGGACAACATGGCCATGCTGGAATACGTCAATCCGCGCGATTTCCCGGAAGACGACGTCTATGACGTGAGCGCCTATCTGGCGCAGCTGGAACTGCTCACCCGCCTGCCCCCCATCGACGAAAGCCAACCCTTCGATCCGCTGGAGCGACTGCAAATGGCACGCCGGGTACTGAACATCCCGCGCACAGAGGAAGGTGATCCGGACAAGGGACGGGCGTTATACAACAAGGAGTGTCGTTCCTGCCACGGCACCGACGGCTGGGGACGTCACGACCGTGATGTGCCCATGATCGCCGGGCAGCACACCAAGTATCTGCTGCGTCAGGTGGACAAATACCGCCAGGGGATCCGCATCCACGACGAATCCGATCCGGTGGAATTGCTCACGCAATTCACCGATGCGGAACTCATGGATATCTTTGCCTTCCTGGCCACCGTCGACGACGTTCAGTGAGTTTCACGATGAGTTGTGCCCAGCCGCAGTTCATGCACTCGTAACGCCTTGCGCCCCATGATGCGTAGATAGTGCATCCCCCCGCTGGAGTTGAAGTCCAAGCCGAACTCTTCGCCAGCGCCACAGGATGTGGACTCTGCCATGACGTCGAAAGATGACGAAACAATCTGGGCTGACCAGTCCCCGCCCGTCAGGCGTACCTGCAGTCGGTGCTTGCCTACCCCCAATTCACCCAATGGCACGAAATAGGCATCACCATTCGGACTATGGAAGGAGGCCAGTTGCGCTTCCGACCATACTGCGCGCGACTCGACGCCCGGGGCAATGGCGGCAAAGCCGCAAAACTCCTTCATGTGCTGCAGATAGGTGAACAGCTGCTGGTGCAGGTCATCCGTCAGACGGCCGGCATAACGCTCCACATGGGCGCGGGATCGGGCGTCATCCTGGCCCAGACTCAGGCGTCCACTACACTGTGCCTCATGACAGCGTGCACAGGTGGTGTTGAACAGCACCCAGTGGCGGCTTGAGAGGCTCTCGGTATGACCACTGCCAGAATTCGACAGCAGCAGCAACAACGTCAGGTATCGAACTGAGCTACTGCACCAAAAGCTGACGAATGGCGATGACAATCTTGTCTGGCGATGTACCATGGGGCAAGACCTCATGTAACTTGCCATTGCGATCCAACAGGTAGGTAAGCGAGGAATGATCGACGGTGTAGTCCGTCACACCACCGCCCTGCTCACGGGCATAGGCCACACCATAGTGCCGTGCGACTTCGGCAATCTGTTGCGGCGTCCCGGTGGCCCCGAGCAAGGCGGGATGAAAATAGGGCGTGTACTCTGCCAGCCGCTCCAGCGTATCGCGTTCCGGGTCGACACTGATGAATACAGGCTGAACTGCCTCCAGCTCCTGCGGCGCCAGCTTGTGCAATGCCATACCCAACAAAGCCAGCGAGGTAGGACAAACATCGGGGCACCAGGTATAACCGAAATACAGCACCACCACCTTGCCGCGCAATTGCTGTAGGCTCACTATCCCACGTGGCGTAGCCAACTCGAAATCTCCCGCCGGGGACACTCCTGATGCATGTTCGCCTGGCTGCCAAAACAGCATGCCGGCGAACACCATCAGCAACAAGGCCAGCAGCGAAGCTGGCGCAAGCAAACGCATCGTCATATCAGCGCCGCGAGACGGTATCGAAACGGAACGGCGCCACATAGGTGACGCTGTCGGTCGACAGCATGACCTTGGCTTCCCATGTCATGCGGTTACGTACACATACCGGCAACATGCCCTCGCCTGCATATCCCCCCTCCGCCACTGCATTCAGGAGGAAACGGTTGTAGCCCATATTCATATCGACACCGCTGAAATCTATCTCTGCCCGCCGTACACCGGGAATATTTGTACTCACCTGAAAACTCAGCGGCTCAACCAGAGGGATCGGGCGTGGCGCGATTGTCAGCGTTACCGTGCCGACATTATCGATAACCGCGGTACACACCCCCAACTGGACATCACAGGACGGTGCAACAGCAGTCACCACCGGCAGGTCATTCTGCGGCAACAGATATTTGTAGGCAAACAGGCCCCCCACCGCCACTGCCAATAGCGCGACTGCACCCCACAACCAGCGTTCCATCAGTGCCATTCCTTCCCCGGGATTACGGCAGGTCGCCACGCCGGAACAACAAATAGCCGACACCGGCACAGAGGGTACCCAGCAGCAGCGGGTACAGCGACGCCCACCACAGGTAACCGGTCTCGCCAAAATTATCGAGAATGACAAAAGCCGTAGGACCAAGAAGTACCAACTGCGGATCAAACAGCATCATGGTCGCCGTACGAAACACCTGTAGCGGATTGCTCAGTGCAATGGCCACGGCGGTGTCAGCCGGCAACTGCTCGCGTATCATCACACCCAAGAGAATCAGATCGAGGAACAAAACCAGCGTCAACCACACCACGAAGGCGGCCCCCTGCGCCACATCCGCCGTCCTGGCCATGGACGATATCAACATGCCTATGCCGAGGAAACACCAGGACAGGCCGAACAGGAACACCGTGTAGTAACCGTAGATATGCCACGGCACTTCAGCCCCGCGGGCGACACCCCAGACCAGCGCAGCACTCATGGCCAGAAACACCGGCAGGAAAATCACGGTGAAACGTCCGAGCATCTTGCCCCAATACCATGCTGCCAGTCCGACCGGTAAAGACAGCAAGTACTCGAACACGCCGGCTTCGCGATCACCCGCCACCGAACGTACCGTAGTGATCAGCACGAACAATGGCAGTATCGCCATGGTCAATTGCAGGTAGGTCACCAGGATACGGGTAAGTCCGGTAAAACCCATGATGCGTGACTCGGTCAGGCCGAACACAAACAGGAGAACGACCATGCCGCCGAAGATGGCGGTATAGGTCATGAACCAGCGCGCACGCAGCGACTCGATGACATCGGTAAGGGCGGTGAGCCAAAGATGTTTCATAGCGGTCCTTGATATGACTCAGCGGCCGACCGGCGCGCTGTCGCGAGACAGTGTTTCGGAAAGCGCGTCAGGTGAATTGAACCGCTGCTCCACCAAATGCACATGTTCAAGAGCCTGGGCATAACTCAGAGCCTCCGGCACCGGATCGGCCTGCGCCCCCAACCCATAGGCCATCGGCGTAATACGCTCTTTCACATAATAGGCCGCGCGCGCATCGATCCAGGCCCCGGTACGGTAATCGTTGACCCAGATTTCGGTGCGCGGATCCCCACGCCAAGGTTGCTGTTCCAGCCACAGCACAGCGCAACCGATGTCATCAAATCGGTACACCTTGGTCTTTTGCCCCTCAGCCCCACCGCGGACCTGGGCAGAATACAGCCGATCACTCAGCACCATCCGGCAACGCTCGCAGACGTCGCGGTCCCATTTCACCTCTGCCGGGCCGGTTTCCGGCTCACCGGAACACCCCGCCAGCACACCCAAAAAAATCAACGACAGAAGAAGACGGGAGGCGACGCTCATTGCCCATTCTCCCGCATCTCGATGGCCGCCAGAACACCGGCATAGCGTGATAGCACGCCCAGAAAGCGCAGGCGATCGGGGGCCGCCACTTTACCGTGCCAGGATAAGCCCTCGGCCACAAAGCCCCAGTCCGCGATGGCCTTGGCAAACGCTGGCTCGTCGCGACTGAGACGCACGTCACATTGCAGTGTACTGGCCATGTCCACCGTGTCAGCGACACGATCATCCAGCGTCACTGTCCCTTGATCCATTTCGACCACGCGATTGACGAGCGAAGCCACCTCATCCAACCGATGGCTGGAAATCAGCATCACGGCATGCTCTTGGCGTTCAGCCAATAATTGGAACAGATTGTGGCGGGCCTCCGGATCGAGATTGGCTGCGGGCTCATCCAGAATGAGCAAATCCGCGTTACGCCCCAGAGCAACGCTAATGAGCAGCTTCTGCTTCTGTCCCCCGGACAGTTTTACGAACGGCTGACTGGCAATGCGGTCGGTATCCAAACCAAGACGGGCGGCTACCTGTTTCATATCAGCCACCTGTGAGCCGCACAGATCGGCCGCAAATTTCATCAGCTGCGATACCGGCATCTTCAACGGCGGCGGCAACTGCGGAACGAAACCCACATGGGCGAGTACGGTCTCGCGCTCCAAGCGCGGATTCTTGCCAACCACCGTAACAGTGCCGTCATGGGTATATTCGCCCAGCAGGCAACGGATGAGCGTGGTTTTGCCGGCACCATTGGCGCCGAT
Source organism: Sulfurivermis sp. (assembly GCF_059410345.1). NCBI lineage: Bacteria > Pseudomonadati > Pseudomonadota > Gammaproteobacteria > Thiohalomonadales > Thiohalomonadaceae > Sulfurivermis > Sulfurivermis sp. Next base: position 8,704 of record NZ_JBLJDO010000014.1, read on the forward strand.
CAAGGCGATACGCTCACCACGATTGATCGTCAGGTCGATACCGCGCAATACCTCGGTACGACGGAATCGTTTGGACAGCCCGTTTATAGTTATCACGCGTACACCCGTTAGTCGGCGGATATTTTTATAGCACCTTGTTCAGGCCCTTGATTTCATAGCGCAACGAACCGGTGGGACAGGTATCGATGCACAGGCCACATCGCGTACAGTCGGCGCCGATAGGCACCTTGACATCCGTGGCCCGCCCCTTAATCACCGGCTCCAGCACATGAGGCACCTCGCAGACCTTACGGCATTCCCCTTCGTGCTTGCATGACTCCACATTGTAAACAACGCGCAGTGGCGAAAACAGACCGACCACACCATAGGTCATGCCGATGGGGCAAACATAGCGGCACCAGGCGCGTTGCGATACAAAAATTTCGAATAGCAACAGGAACGCCACCCAACCCAAGGCCAGACTCGCACCGTAAATAATGGCGCGGCTCAGGATGCCGGTAGGTGAAATGGTTTCAAATACGGTGTAACCGGTGGCCAGCGCCAACAGCGCGAAAACCACATAGAACACCGTCCGCACACCGCGATGGAAGGTGTAACTCGTGATCAGCTTGCGTTCTACCAACCAAAGGTGAATCTTTTCTGCCCACTCGGCTACCAGATGGTAAGGACACACCCAGGAACAGAACGTGCGGCCGCCAAGCAACAACCATAGAATAAATATGGTTACCGTACCAATAAGAAGATTAAGCACCACATGCTTGAACGCCAACATAACCTGCAGCGCCGCATTGAGGTCCGCCATGTGGAAGCCGATGAACCTGGATGCGGTCAGCGCGCCTTCGAGCAACTGCACATCAAAATAATAAGACACCACAAACAGCAGATTGACGGTTATCAGCGTTGCCCAACGGCGGTTGCGCCATTTGTGGGAATGATGTGCCGCATGCTCCGCCCGAATTTCCTCCAGCGTAACTTTTTCACCCCGCTTATAGAAATGAATCTGTTTTACTTCAGGCGTGAAATCCTCCGGCTTGGGCTTGCTCGGTGCACGCCCCAGCAGTTGCAGCAGAGATTCTTTGAAGAAGTTCATACCCGCTCCACCGTGCTCTCAATATCAACGACAATGGCCGCCGGTTCCGTCGGACAGACCATTTCGCAGGCACCGCATCCGACGCAGCCGTCCAGCACGACAGGCCGCATACGCATCACGCCATCACCACGGTCTTCCGCTTGCAGCTCAATGGCATGACGCGGTGGACATTGATTGATGTCGCCGGATGGAGGTTCACCAGCCTGACATTGGGCAATACGAATTTCTATCGGGCAATGACTTACACAGAGGTCGCATATCTCCAGATCGAACCGTTGCTCATGCACTCGCTGCGGCTTCCAGCGATCAATCTCGACATAACGAAACAGTCCATCAAATTCCGGCCCGCGAATCTGACCCTTGAACCCCTTGCCGTGCATGGCCAGGCAGAGATCGGGGCGGTCCAGACGCGCGAATCCCATGCGAATCTCGTGGGGATAATTGAGGTCATGCGACAAGGCGCCCGTGGGGCAGGCAAGAATGCATTGCAGGCCGTCACAGGAAAAATCACATGCCTGCGCCCTTGCATCCACATAGGGAACACCAACACCGAAGCCGTCCATAATGTCGGCCAGTTTGATCGCCTCAACCGGGCAAACCTGAACGCATTGACCGCATTTGATGCAGGAGGCCAGAAGCTCCGCCTCGTCCAGCGCACCGGGCGGGCGCAGGCGCGGATTCCATGAACGCGCGACCGGCACATACCCCATAGCAGATATGCCTACTATGCCGGTGAGTAGCATCAGCGAACGCAGAAATTGGCGTCGTTCCTGCTGCTTGCGGCGATTGACCACCGGCAATTCCGCGTTGTCCGGACTGCCTTTGCCCGAGGATTGCTTGTCATCACTCATGATTCGCCTCTGACCCTGATCACTGGCACAGCGTCGCGCAGCAACAGTTTGGGCGGGCTGAACGGCGCCAGGCGTTCCAGAAAATCCAATACCTCTAGCAGGGGCGAGCCCTTGAAGAACTGCGCCGGCGGCACGTCCATCCATAGCCTGTCTGCGTAGGCGTGCATTTCGTGTGGCGTGTCACCGATGCCATCATTGTCGCGATCAAACCCTTCATAGTCATCCCAGTGGTTGCCTTGCCAGAGGTGACGCGTAGCCGTCCCGCCGCCGCCGACCGCCACCTGTGTCAGGTTGCCTTTGAACTGGTTGCCGCGAAACTCATTGCCTATCCAATCATTATGGAACCGCACCGCAATGCCGTTATAGGCAACAATATTATTGATAAAGGCATTGGTGGTATCCGGCTCATACGGCGATACATCAATATAGATACCATTGGCGCAGTAGAGAATCTGGTTGTTTTCGGTAACGACATTGGATGATTCCTTGAAGCCGATACCAACACCGGTAGTACCAGTGGCATTGCGAATGTGGTTATTGCGCATCACCACACCGTCGCTATACATCACAAATATGCCTACCGAATTATCAAAAAAGGTATTGTCTTCAACCAGATTGAATTGTGAATACATGAAATGCATGGAGTAGCGGCCGCCACTGGCGGTATTACGCGAGATCGTGTTGTCGCGCGAGTACCAGATGACAATGTCCCTGGAGTTCGTCACAACGTTGTCCATGATGCGGTTGTCGTAGCTGTACCACAATCGGATAGCATCCCCGCGCATGCCAAGCTCTATGTTCTTCGAGCTGATACGATTACGGCGCACGATATTGTTGTTGGACTGCTGCAGATCGATGCCAAACAAGGTGTCTTCAATCACATTGTCCTTGATGACATTGTACTTGCCGCGCACCTGAATGCCGGAATCGAGATCATTGTGAGATAGCCCCGAACCTACAAGGCGTAACCCGGAGATGGTTGCGCCATCGGTATCCACTACCAGCACTGTGCCGCGACCACCGGCATCGATGGTGACCTTGCCGTTCCCCTCCAACGTCAGCGGCTTGTCCAGGATGGCTGGACCGCGGTAATACCCTGGTTCCAGAACCAGTGTACCGCCCGCCTTGGCTTCGTTCAGGATCGGCTGTAACGGCCGCGCCTCTTCGGCAACAAGCGCCGCGCTACCTAACCAAAATAGAAGCCCTACGCCCCAAAGGGCAAGGGAACGTGGCACTACCGTCATGCGTCCCCCGCTTCGCTGGTCATGATTTGCTTGCGGCGCAGCAAGGCCAGTGCTGCCATCACCACACTGAACAACAGCATCAGGCCAAAACCGATGTGGGGATAGGAGTGGGTGGAGAACTGGGCCACCTTGCCGTCACCAAATACCGTAGGCATGAACGGTTTGACGGTAAATGCCGCCATTTCATGCAGGCTATGACCAAACCACCACAGCCACGCCGCATATTCGATGATGAAGAATACCGGCAAGGCCATCGGGGCCAAGGCCAACACCCAATACAGGAAACCGCGTGACTGCCGCGCCCCCCACAGCAATAGCACCATGGCGCCGAGAATACCAACAAACAGCAGGTGCGTTGCCAGTTTCAAGGTGTCAACCATCGGCCCGATTTCTTCCGGATTATTGAAATAGCGGCCCAAATTCTTTTCATAGTGCCAGGACATTACCTGGAAGCCACTACCAGTCCATACATCGTCCCGCCCTTTGCGCCGCTGATCGTGTTCAAAGGTGACACGCAGGCTGTCGATATAGCGCTCCTTGTCGCTGGCAGGCTTCTCGGCCTTTTTCGGCTTCACTTGTTCCACCGGCGCTTCCTTTTCGGCCATGGCGCGGCGTAGCTGTTCGATCAAGGCCCGCCCAGGATCCATACTGGCAGCCTGTTCATTGCTTTCACCTTTTTCCTGATCCAACGATGCCAGCAAGGCATCCACATAACCGGTGTTCTGCAGGCGAATTCCATTATCGCTATACATGGTCATATACATCCATCCCGCGATTACGATGAAACCCACAGCCATGACCCCAAGGCGCACCTTGCGCCAGGGCAGGGCGAACCCCACCACCATCACTCCCAGCAGCACCATCAGGAACTGTGAATAGGCCTTCTCCACCGGGCCACCGGCAGCAATGGGATACATACCCACGTAATGATTGATGGTATCCATCTCATGCACGCAATCCAGTGCCTCATCCTCGCGGATCTCGGCCTTCTCCACCATGGTGCAGCCGTTGAACACACCATTCATGTGGAAATGGATGCGCACACCATCAGGAAAGGACTCGGGCGGATAATTGGGGGCCTTGAGCGATACCCACCAGGTGGGGGTGTAATAAATCGCCACCAGCAGTACAAGGGCAGTCAGAGTCAGCAGCCCGGTGAGGATGAGCTTTGTGCGATCTTGTGCGGAAGTCATGGCGTTCGCGTTCCTTGAGTCAGGAAAGGAGTTGAACGGCACACCCGAAGATGGGCGTGGATAAAGATGCTGCAATTATCCGCCGTACCGGAATGGTACGGCGGATATATTGAGTTTAGTCGAAGTCAGGATTATGCCAGCCCGGAGGACCGAGGCGATCGGCGGGCGGCTTCAGACGTGAGGCGTAATCACTGACCGCGCTGAGATCGCGATCCGAGAAACCCTTCACCTGCTTGACCATGTCCGGATTGGCGTTACGGCGGGCACCGTCACGAATCTCACGGAACTGCCGCTTGATGTACTCGTAGTGCTGTCCCTGGATCAACGGCATGAACTCGTCATTGTTCCCTTCGCCATTCGGACCGTGGCAACGCACGCAGTTGTCTTTGTACAGTTGCTGACCCAGCGCCAGATCAGTGCCGGGGCCAACGCCATTCTCCGGAGTCATCGGCAGGGTGGCCATGTATTCCACCACGTCGGCAACTGCCTGCGCACCACCGATCTGCGACGGCAAAGCAAACGGGTACATGGTCGGATTGTCGCGGTTTTGCGCGCGAATATCGGCCAGCTGCTTGATCAGCACCGTGCGATGCTGGCCGGCCAGCTGCGGGAAGGTTCCGTCGGGCAAACCCCAGCCTTCCGGCATGTGGCAGGCCGCACAGACTTCATATACATCACGCCCACGCTTGGCATCACCCTTCAGCCCCATGGCGATTTCCAGTTCGTCACCCTGCATCTGCCAGGCGGGCATCTTGACCTTGCCACCTTCGGCCGCCAGCGCCACGCCGCTGGCCGACATGGCCAAGGCAACAAACAATGCTGATTTCAGAACCACTTTCATACCGTACCCCTCTTCTAGGTGGAGTGATCCGGGCCGCCTGTCCGGCGTGCCTGTCCCGAATCGCTCCTCTACACAAACCCAAGTCCTCAACCACACTTGGTGGAAAACGGCACCGTGCCGTTGTTGAATATCAGTATATGCTTCAATTCAAAAAACGCTTTGACGCGCATCAAGACGAGCGCCACTGATGGCACTCAAGGCTGAACCGTAGCCAACCAATCGGCAATGGCCTTCATCTCCTCATCGGAAACCAGGTGCATCACCCCCTTCATGGCCACGGTCTGACCGTTGTTGCGGGCGCCGCTCTTGATGTCCTTCATCTGCTGCAGCGCATAGGCCGCATTCTGACCCGCCAACTTGGGATAGGTCGGCAGTACCGGCGCATTGCCATTCATACCGTGGCAGGCGATGCAGGTCTTGGTTTTGTACAGGGTAGCACCGTCCTGTGCCAAGGCGGTTCCGCCGATCAGCAAACCGCCAACAGTCATGGCCGCCAAGGTGAGCTTGTTCAGGTACTTCATGGGTGTCTCCTTTTGCCTTTTACAAAAAACAGGGGGACACAATGCGTCCCCCTGTCAATTTAGTCTTTGACTCTGATCAAAGACAGACTGTCTTACTTAATCTTCTTAGCCTTGTTCTCTTCCAGGTGGGTCTTGGCACGCAGACCGAGGTCAGCCGCCTTCACCTGGTACTGCCACCACTGATTGGCCCACAGCATGGCATTCTGCCAATCCTGCTTGGCCGCAGCGGCTTCCGACTTGGCCTTGGCGTCCTTGGCGAACTCAAGCTGGTCGGTGGCGTCTTCCACCAGACCGACCACGGTCGGGAACTCCTGGTAGTTGTGGCTGGTGATGAAGGCCACCACGGAGTCGATTACGGCCTGGGTCTCGATGTTGGTCTTGACCTGGGTGTCGTAATCAGCCTTGGTGTACTTCACGCCTTCCTGCATCGACACGGCTTTGGCCTGGTAGCCCTTCGGGCGAACCAGCAGGTAGCCCTGCATTTCCAGGTGCAGCGCCGAGCAGAACTCGGTGCAGTAGTACGGATAGACGCCTTCCTTGTCAGCAACCATGCGGGCAGTCGCCGTCTTACCCGGCTCCAGGGACATCTGCACGTTGTGGCCGTAGATGGCGAAGCCGTGGGTCTGATCCTGCGCACGCTCCAGGTTGGTGATGTGGAACAGCACCTCATCACCCACTTCGGCCTCGATGATCTCCGGGGTGAAGTGCGAGCGTATCGCCGTACCCAGTACACGTACCGTGCATTTGCCCGTGTTGTCGCAGGTACGCTCGGTCTTCTCGCGGCCGGCACGCACGGCATGCGGATGACGCTTGTCGGTACGGCTATCGGTGCCGGAGGCGTAACGCACTGTCGGCTGCAGACGATCAGCCTTGATGGCGACCACATAGTGAGGCTCACCCAGCGGCAGCGGCATGTCATACAACAACTCCATCTTGTCGCCACTGATGTCGATGAGCTGATGGTTCTGCGGATGCAACGGGCCAACCGGGTTGAAGCGGTCGATGGCCAGTTTGTTCAGGGCGACCAGATACTTGCCCTGCGGGGTGACGGAATCGCCTTCCATGGTCATCAGGTGACCAATGTTGTAATGGATGGAGATTTTATCCAGCACCTTGCCTTCGCAGTAGTCCCACTTGGCCACCATCGAGTCCACGTAGAGCGAGGTGTAGACCACGCACTTCTTGGCGTCGTACTGGGTGTGCAGAGGACCGAGGCCCAGCTGTACCTGCTTATGCACTGCATCCTTCAGGGCGATGATGGGCAGGCCGTACGGATCCTTGCCTTCAAACTTCTTCGCCTTGATGGCGGCCTGGATCTTGTCGAAGCTGTACACGGTTACGTGCGAATCCAGCTTGCCGGCCACGATGATGAACTTGCCATCCGGCGACACATCCACGCCATGGGGGCTCTTCGGCTCGGGGATCAGGAACAGCACCCCTTCCTTCGCCGCCACGTCCATGGTGATCACGTTGTGGCCATTCACCTTCTTGGCCTTGCCGGCCTTGACCAGTTCTTCGGCCTTCTTCCAGTTCACGACATGGAGGAAGTCGGTGTCCTTGGAGGAACAACCCGCCTCGAAGGGCGGACGGCCACGCTCGATGCCGCCCACATAGCGCTCGCTACAGAAGGAATTGGTGAAGGACCAGCCGTGGCTCGGCCCCTTGCCTGCATCGGACAGGTCCTGGCTATAGGGAGGTGCTTCAACGGAGAAGGAGTTTTCCGGTTCGATGCGGCCAGTGTCGTTATTGAACTTCCAATAGGTGATACCACCACGGTACTTCTCGTTGAACTCTTCGAGCGGAACGAACTTGTTCTCGAACGGCGCGGCGTATTGAGCCGCCTCGATCACGTACTCGGTGTTCTCGGTGACAAAGGCGCCGCCATGGGACGACTTGTACAGCGGATTGACCACGATCTGCTTGGTTTCAAAGTCATGCAGGTCGATAACGGCGATACGCGGATTGGCCTTGTCGTTGATGAACAGCCAGCGGCCGTTGTATTCACCCTTGGTCTCGGAGATGGCCGGGTGGTGGGTATCACCGTAGGTGATGTCCTTGCCCTGGATACGCCCCTGAGCCAGCACTGCCTTGGATTCTTCCTCAAAGCCGTAGCCCTGCCACGGCTCCGGCGTGAACACACCGATGTACTTGAGGATGCGCATCGACGGGATGCCGTAGACGATGACCTGACCGCTCTGGCCACCGGAGGCAAATGCGATGAACTCGTCGCGGGCACCAGAGGGTGTATAGGTTTTGGCGGCTGCCAGCAGATCCTTCTGGGTCAGGTTCCGCGCCTTCATGACCTGTTCCAGTGTCGAGTTGGACCAGGCACTCGTCGATGCAACCAGACCTATTCCCAGGCCCGCCAGCATCGAGAGCGTACGTTTTGCAGTCGGCTTCATATCAGCCCTCTCCCTTTTCTTGGTTGGTGACAAAGTAAACCTCGCGTCATGGTCATCCTTCGTATCGCAAGGCGCCTTGATCCAAATCAAACCGTGTGGTTCCTGACGCACATTGGTGTGTGTTTTAACACACTCGCGCATTAGTTATAGGACAGGTTTGTGACAACTCAAGAAAAGTCCGATGGCAATTAACTGAATTTGCTAAATATCTTCTGATGGGGATACCTCTAAAGCGGTAGCTATGAAAATTTTTACATTCAGCAATTAATGTATTTCTAATATTCAATTCGGCGCGACGTGTTTAGGGAGTGCACAACGGATGCCGCCACCGTCACTGTGGTAGGCAACAGCAAAATAAAAGGCGAAAGTGCGGTGCGCGTTAGCGCGGGGGGAAGCTTAACAAGGGTTCAGGCCTTGATAACGCGGTTACTGCCTGGCATCGAGGGAGTGGATTTGCCCGCCTGGTTGTACAACTCGGAGCTGTCTCCCTGCCCACCCAAGAGGATGGAAAGAGCCCGGTGCGTGCTGCGCCGGCTGCTTTCCAGCACGGCGCCGTTCAATTGATTCTGTCGCTGGCAAGATACCAGACTTTCTTTGAGGTCATTCCAGCGGAGGAACAAATCATGGCCGGAGGCGGCACACCGCTCCAGCATGATGTCGAACCCATCGGGGCCGGAATTCAAACCTGCCGCCTGCATCAGCTGCAAACGCCGGTTGTGGCTATTCTCCAATTGATTGAGCAAAGCCTGCTTGTCCGCCACCGCTTGCTGCAAAGCATCCGTATCACGACGCGCGATGGCCTCATGTTCAGTCTGGAGAACAGCAAACAGCCGCGCAGCGGCCTCCTGCTCCTGCTGCATGAGATGCCCGAGAGATGCGCAAGCCTGGTCCACGGGCATGATTACCGCTGCAGATCCTGTTCGAAGCGCAACATCTTCTCTGCCACGCGCCCGGAATCCATTTCGTAGCTGCCGTTGGCGATGGCCTGCTGGATGCTCTCCACCCGCTGGCTGTCCACTACCGGCATCTTAGCCAGGCTGTTTTCCAGTTCCCGCAGACGGGCGGCGGTATCGGTCAGGCTGACCGTATCCATCGTCGAGGGCCGCCCGGTCTGCTGCTGGGAGGCGGTCGGCTCACTACGGGCCACCTGCACCTGCGATCCGTCAGTGGCGCGCTGGCTCTGATTGCCGGGGAAACCGGTTATGTTGTTGATTGCCATGGTTACTCTCCTTTTCTCTACATCCCGTATCGGCCAGCTGGGGATAAACTTTAGCCTCTATTTGCGAATTAATTACAATCGTACCTGGATCACCCCGGGGGCAACCACCACACCTTCGATGTCCCGTCCGGACGAGAGGTTACGGGCACGTATCACCTCCCCCCGGGCACCATCCATCAAGGCCTGCCCCTCCATTCGGACCTCAATTCCTCCGACCTGGCCGAGAATGGTCACCCGTTCACCCCGCCGGATCGACACGGGGTGCTGCACCAGTCCCGGATGCAACACCGCACCGGCAGTAACCGAACGCCGTAGAACCATACCTTCAATGTCTTTTAAATCAGTAAGATACCCCGTAGCAAGGCGGGTAACGTCCTGCTCCACAACATCCACATCCGCGCGACTCAACACCGTGCCGCGCGGCAGCGAACGTCGCACCACCAGTACCGGCTGCACCAGGGCCACGGTCGCCTGGACGTACACCGTCCATGATACCGGCGCAGCACACCGCACCCCCACCGTGGTCATGCCGACATTACGCTGCCCGGGAGGAGTGAAGGCCTCCAACGGCGTGTCGCAGCTGGCCAGGCGCAGACGGGAGTCTATGCGACCGGCGCTCACCTGCGGCGGAGTCCGGCTGTCGGCATGCTGTCCCTCCAGATAGGCAACGGCCGCCTGCTGGATGGACTCCAGTGACTGCAACTCCTCCGCCCGCAGCCCCCCTGGCAGAAGAAGACCGCCAGCACAGCACAACAGCGCCAGTGAGCGCCGGGATATTGGCGCCACCCTCATCGCTGTATGGCGAAAGAACTGTGCAATAACAAAAATCATTTCTTTACCAGAATTAATCAGTTAGCGTATATACTTTGGGCAACTCGGCAGATTTGGTGCCGTAGGGCGCGGGTGAAATCCGGCCGCTATACCTGATGCACGCAAATAACGTGCCGACTGGCAGGTTAAGGCGGCAGCAGGGCCTGCCGATAACAGCCTCATCCCTGAACCACAGGACCAAGCGGAGACAACAATAATGGCGGGCGTACTCGACGGCGTTAACCAACGCACCCGGTTGGCCGGACACAACCGGCTCGAACTGTTGATGTTTCGCCTCGGCGACAAGCAGCGCTTTGGTATCAACGTGTTCAAGGTGCAGGAAGTCATCCAGTGCCCGCCGCTGACCAAAGTGCCCCACGCCCACCCCGTGGTACGAGGCGTCGCCACGCTGCGTGGCAAGACCATCACCATCATGGATCTGGCCCAAGCCATCGGTCGCCGTCCCATCACCGATACCTCACAAGCCTATATTATCGTCACCGAATACAACCGCGCCGTGCAGGGTTTCCTGGTCAGCGGCGTCGATCGCATCGTCAACATGAACTGGGAAGAAATTCTGCCGCCGCCCAAGGGCTCTGGTCACAACTACATGACCGCGGTTACACGTGTCGATAACGATCTGGTGGAAATTATCGATGTTGAAAAAGTATTGGCGGAAGTGATTCATATCGACGAGACCGTCACCAGCAGCATCATTGAAGACAACCGGAACACTATCGGGCAACGCAAGCACCGCATCCTGGTGGCCGACGATTCCAGCGTCGCCCGCAACCAGATCAAGCGCACGCTGGATCAAATCGGCGTAGAAACCATCCTCGCCAAGGATGGCCGCGATGCACTCAATATGCTAAATACCATGGCGGAAAGCGGCACCCCCGTTACTGACCAGATCAGCATGGTGATATCCGACGTGGAGATGCCGGAGATGGATGGCTATACGCTGACCACCCAGATACGCTCCGACAACCGTCTCAAGGAACTGTATGTGATCCTGCACACTTCGCTGAGTGGCATCTTCAACAACTCACTGGTAGAAAAGGTAGGGGCCAACAAATTCATCGCCAAGTTCAAACCGGACGAACTGGCAAACGCCGTCATTGAGCGACTGAAAGCCATGAGCTGAGTGTGCGCCGGTCTACCGCATGTAGGGGTGCAGTTCGCACCAGACATGCTCGCAAATGATTTACGCTGCCGACTTGCCTGAGAATACCAAGTGACCACCACTCACATTGCCCCTAACGAATACGAGGAGTTTCGCCGTTTTCTCGAAGATGCCTGCGGCATCATGCTGGGCGACAACAAGCATTATCTCGTCACCAGTCGTTTGACGCGCCTGATGCGTGAGTTTGACATCAATACCTTCAGCGAGCTGATGGTCCAGCTCAAGCAAAAACACCACACCAAACTGCGCGAGCGTATTGTCGATGCAATGACCACTAACGAAACCATGTGGTTTCGTGACCGCTATCCGTTCGATATCCTCACCAATATCATCCTGCCGGAATACAGTAGCCTGAAGGCACGCCAGATACGCATCTGGTCGGCCGCCTGTTCCTCGGGGCAGGAACCCTACTCCATCAGCATAGTGATTCAGGAATTCATGGCGGCAAAACCCGGCGCCCTGACCACCAACATTCAAATCGTAGCTACTGACATTTCTCCGACCATGCTGAAGGATGCCAGCAACGGTCAATATGACAAAATGTCCATCGTCCGTGGCATCGCCGATGATCGGGTCAAGAAATTCTTTGTCCAGAAAGGCGATCGCTGGGAAGTCAAACCGGAAATTCGCAGTCGCGTATCCTTCCGTGAAATGAATCTAATGCAGAGCTATGCCGCGTTAGGGAAATTCGACATCGTTTTCTGCCGCAACGTGTTGATTTATTTTTCTTCAGAGTTGAAGAAGGACATACTCACCCGCATCGCTCAGAGCATGAATCCACGTGGTTACCTATTCCTCGGCGGTTCCGAGTCCCCTACCAGCTATGTCGACATGTTCGAAATGGTCCGCACCGCTTATGGCGTAGTCTATCGCCTCAAGCAAGGCTACCGCTGACCTTTTCGTTTTGCCATCAAGGCTCTGGTCTGTTATAAATAAACAATCCTGTCCACGTCTGCACTTACGATCACCACACGCAGCTGAGTTTCTGGCTGCACCCGCGGCATAAGCACGGCCTCATGGCCCCACTGTCGCCATCGTTCAACGAATCAGCTCAGGGATTCGAAACATGGCAAAAACTGACTGTTCACACGACAGCACACGACCACTGATCTTCGGCGAGGTGTTGTACGACTGCTTCCCCGATGGCAGAAAAGTGCTCGGCGGGGCGCCGTTCAATGTCGCCTGGCACCTGCAGGGTTTTGGACTGTCGCCGCTATTTCTCACCTGCATTGGCGACGATGCCAATGGCCATGGTGCGCTGCAGCAAATGGCCGATTGGGGCATGGATACTCGTGCCGTGCAGAAAAGTGCGGTATATCCCACCGGAACGGTTGCCATTACATGGCACGGTGATTACCACCGCTTTCATATCGCACCGGATCAGGCCTACGACCACATTGATCGCGAGAAGGCCCGCATGGCCTTGAGCGATGACAATTTGAGCCTCCTCTATCATGGAACACTGGCTGCACGCAGTGCTGCCTCCTGTGACACCCTGCACTGGCTACGACACGAACTTCATCTGCCTACCTTCATTGATATCAATTTGCGTGCCCCATGGTGGCGGGCCGAGGAGGTACGCGCATTGATACAGGATGCGGACTGGCTCAAGCTGAATGATGATGAATTGCGCGAATTTGTGACGGGTACTACCGAAGCTGAATGCGCGGCCCGGCAACTGGCACGTCAGCATCATATCACCCATCTTCTCGTTACGATGGGCGCAGATGGTGCGCTTCTTCTCCATGGAGATCAGCACCACTGGAGCGCGGCAGCAAAGGTCGACCGTCTGGTAGATACCGTAGGCGCCGGCGATGCCTTCAGCGCCGTAATCATGCTGGGCCTGACCCGTCGTTGGCACGCACAGAAAATGCTTAGGAGTGCCACTGAGTTTGCCGCAGCCATCTGTATGCAACGTGGGGCCACGGTCAGCGACCCCATCTTTTATGAGGAGTTCATCAACCGCTGGGAGGACTGAGTTATCACTACAGAAAACGGACTATACATCGCCCTAATTAGCGTCCACGGACTGATTCGTGGACACAATCTTGAGCTCGGCCGCGACGCTGATACCGGAGGCCAGAGCAAATACGTAGTCGAATTGGCGCGTGCGCTGGGTGAACACCCGGACGTATATCGCGTCGACCTCATCACGCGCCAAATCTACGATCCCAAGGTGTCACCGGAATACGCCGTTCCACTGGAAAAAATCGGCCCGCGCAGCTTCATTGTACGCCTGCCATTTGGACCGCGGCGTTATCTGCGCAAGGAAGTGCTCTGGCCGTATCTCGACTCTATGGCCGATCAGGCACTACAGCATATCCGCAGCACGGGGCGTGTTCCTGACATCATTCACAGCCACTACGCCGATGCCGGCTACGTGGGCTCCCGCCTAGCCAGTCTGCTTGGCGTTCAACTCATACATACCGGGCATTCGCTTGGGAGAGAGAAACGGCGCCGCTTACTCGATCAGGGCGTGCCGGCACCTCAGATCGAGGCCCAATACAACATAACCCGGCGTATTGAGGCTGAGGAACTGGCCATGGACGTCGCCAGCGTGGTTATCGCCAGCACCCGGCAGGAGGTAGAGCAGCAATACAGCCAGTATGCCAACTACCAGCCCAAAAACATGTTGGTGATCCCCCCCGGCACCGATCTCAGCCGCTTCCATCCGCCACGGGGCCTCCTCAACGATTCCCCAATACGTCATGCGTTGCACCGTTTCCTGCGTGAACCGCGCAAGCCTATGGTGTTGGCCATCTCACGCGCCGACGAACGCAAGAACATATCCACCCTGTTGCGCGCCTTTGGCGAAAACCGGGAATTACAGCAGCGCGCCAACCTCGTAGTCATCGCTGGCAACCGTGACGATCTCACCACGCTGGACAAAGGAACGCGCACGGTACTGAACGATATGCTCCTACTAATCGACAAACACGATCTTTATGGCCGGGTCGCCTACCCTAAGGCCCACCAATCCAACGATGTGCCTGAACTCTATCGCCTCGCTGCCCGCAGCCGAGGCCTGTTCGTCAACCCCGCCTTGACCGAGCCCTTCGGCCTCACACTGATCGAGGCAGCGGCCAGTGGTCTGCCCATCGTCGCCACAGAGGACGGCGGCCCAAAGGATATCGTGGCTCATTGCAGGAACGGCTTGCTCATAGATCCACTGGATGCAGATGCCATGGGCACCATGTTGCTCGACGCATTGAGCAACGGCAAGCGCTGGCGCACCTGGGCCAGCAACGGCGTCAAAGGAGCGCATCGTTACTATGCATGGGCATCGCATGTAACCAGCTATGTAAAGGCCGTGCGCCGGTTGCTCGGCCAAACGGCACGTGCTCGTCTAATCCGCCCAAACAAGAGCCGCCTGCCAACCATTGAGCGGATAGTAATCTGCGACATCGACAATACCCTATTGGGTGACGACGAGGCGCTTGCAGAGTTACTCACACACATCAACGCGGACCCTACCTTAGGCTTCGGGGTCGCCACCGGACGCCACCTCAGCAGTGCACTCAAGGTATTAACCGAGAATGGCGTATCAATTCCTGATGTGCTTGTCACCTCGGTCGGCACGGAGATTCATTACGGCAGGCAATTACGGCCAGATACCGACTGGCAGAAGCACATCGATTATCGTTGGGATAGAGAGCGGCTACGACAGCTACTCGAAGGCGTGCCCGGCCTACGCATGCAACCCAAAGAGAATCAACGCAGCCATAAAATCAGCTACTACATCGATCCGGACAAGGCACCACCCATCCGCGAGCTGACGCGCCACCTGCGCAGCCACAACCTGTCCGCCAACCTAATATACTCACATCAGTCATATCTTGATCTGCTGCCCATACGCGCCTCCAAGGGTCAAGCAGTACGTTATCTCGGCGCCAAGTGGGGCATCGCCCCGCAGCGTATGCTGGTCGCCGGAGATTCCGGCAATGACATCGAGATGTTGCGCGGCGACACCCTTGGTGTTGTGGTAGGAAACTACAGCCCGGAGCTGCGTCATTTGCGCGGCGAACCAAAAATCTACTTCGCCTCCGGCCACTACGCCCGTGGCGTAGTGGAAGGATTGGAACACTATGCATTCCTCTCTCGTCATACCGCGCCATCTGTTGGAGAGAACCCATGATCAGCACACTGACCGACCACATCGTACAGCATCGCGATGCGGTGCACGCCTTGCTTCGACATTATATGGCACTGGGACGTCCCTTTCTGCTGCGCTCGGATCTGCGTGATGAATTCGAGCAGTTTTGCGGCACTCACAGAAATACTGACCTGCCCCGCTCGGAACTGGCACGACTCATCGGCGTCACCCAGGAGGCCGCTATCGCCAGCCCGTGGCTATACCTGGCGGTGCGAACGCGCATAGCGCGTTGGACTTACCTGCGCTTTCATATTGACACCATGCAGTACGACTCCATCAGCGTGAACGACTTTCTGGAATTCAAAGAGCGTCTGCGCAACACTGCTGGTCATGGCACGGATTATGTGATGGAACTGGACTTCGGCCCGTTCAACCGGGAATTTCCCAAGTTGCAGGAATCGCGCTCTATCGGCCGCGGCGTGGAATTTCTCAACCGCCGTCTATCCAGCCAGCTGTTTCAGGAATTGGGTAAGGGTGATAAGCGCTTGCTTGATTTCCTAAGCGTGCACCAATATCGCGGCAAGCAATTGATGCTCAATGATCGCGTCCGCGATGTTGCCGGCCTACGGACGGCATTGCGTCATGCGGAGGACTATTTGTCGACACAAGCCGAGGATGCTGATTGGAACGTGGTAGGACACGCCCTACAGCAACATGGCTTCGAACCGGGATGGGGGCGCACGGTACAGCAAATACGCTCCAACTTCGATTTGCTGACCGATATCCTGGAGGCCCCGGCGCCGGAAGCCATCGAGCGCTTTCTCGGACGCATACCAATGATCTTCAGCTTGGTGATATTGTCTCCCCACGGCTACTTCGGTCAGACCAATGTACTGGGACTGCCCGACACCGGCGGTCAGGTAGTTTATATTCTGGACCAGGTGCGGGCGCTGGAGCACGAAATGCGTCAGCGTGCCCACGAGCAGGGGCTGGATATACAACCGCAAATATTGATTGTCACCCGTCTCATTCCGGACGCCGGCACCACCCGCTGCAACCAGCCCATTGAACCCGTCATCGGTACCGACGGTACACGCATCGTGCGCGTCCCTTTCCGTAATGACAGCGGTGAGATCGTTCCCCAGTGGATTTCACGTTTTGAGGTCTGGCCCTATCTGGAACGCTTCGCTGCAGAATCTGAGAAGACCATACTCGCCGAATTGGGCTCACGCCCCGACCTCATCATCGGCAATTACTCGGACGGCAATCTGGTCGCCACGTTGCTATCACAACGGCTGCATGTCACCCAATGTGGCATTGCCCATGCGCTGGAAAAGACCAAGTATCTGTATTCCGACCTGTATTGGAAGGAGAACGACCCGCAATATCATTTCTCCTGTCAATTTACCGCTGACCTCATTGCCATGAACGCGGCCGACTTTATCATTACCAGCACATATCAGGAGATCGCCGGTACCGCCGACAGCGTTGGACAGTACGAAAGTTATGGCGCCTTCACCATGCCTGGGCTCTATCGCGTGGTAAATGGCATTGACGTGTTCGACCCCAAATTCAACATCGTGTCTCCCGGCGCCGATGCCACGGTGTATTTTCCCTATGACGACGAACTACGCCGGCTGCGCAGTCTGCAACCCGAGATAGAACGCCTCATATTCGGTGCTGCCGATGAATTTTCTCGCGGCCAACTGCAACAACCGGAAAAGCCACTGCTGTTCACCATGGCCCGGCTCGATCACATCAAGAACATCACCGGCCTGGTGGAATGGTACGGCAGTAACGACGACCTGCGCCAGGCGGCCAACCTGCTGGTGATTGCCGGTCACACCGATGCCGGACGCTCCGGCGACATGGAGGAGCAGCGCCAAATCGAGCGCATGCACGCCCTGTTTGACAGGTATGGCCTAGACGGCCAAGTCCGCTGGCTGGGGCGGCACCTGGACAAACCATTGGCCGGTGAACTGTATCGCTACGTAGCCGATCGGAAGGGCGCCTTCGTGCAACCGGCCCTATTCGAAGCCTTCGGCCTGACCGTTATCGAGGCCATGGTCTCGGGCCTGCCCACCTTCGCCACCTGCTATGGCGGCCCGCTGGAGATTATTCAGGATGGCCGGTCCGGATTTCACATCGACCCCAATCACGGCACTGTCGCGGCGGAGCGCATGGCGCAGTTTTTCCACCGTTGCCAAAACGATGGCGAACATTGGAACGCCATCTCCCGCGCTGCTATCGAGCGGGTGCGCAGCCGCTACACCTGGGAAATCCACGCTAAACGCATGCTGACTCTTTCCTGCATCTACGGCTTCTGGAAATATGTCACCAATCTGGAGCGCGACGAGACTCGCCGCTACCTGGAGATGTTCTACGGGCTGCAATACCGGCCGCTGGCGGCGGCGCTGCGCGGATAGCCACTCGCAGGACAACTGATGCTCGAAACCATTGTCTCCGCCGCGGGCTGCACGTAATGTATGGGAATCCTGTTCCACCCTAGGGGGTTCCATGAAGGAGCATGTCATCAACAATGCCGACGATCTGCAGCAGGTGTTTGCTGAAACGCATCCCCTGTCAGATCTGCACCTGGGCGAGATCCTGGTGGGTGAACGGCATTTGCATGAAGACGTGCTCGACGATGCTCTGCGCCAACAGCGCCAGACACCTGGCCGCCGCCTGGGCGACATCCTGCTCGAACAGGGCCTGGTGGCCAAGGAGCAAATCCACGCCGCCCTCGCCCACAAACTCGGAATTCCCTTTGTAAAATTAGGTGAATTCGAGATCGAGGCAGACGTCCTGGCGCTGGTACCACCGGACATCGCCCTGCAATACAGCGTGCTTCCCCTCACACTCCATGCCGGCCATCTGGTGGTCGCCATGGAAAATCCCATGGACTGGGAGGCGCTGGAAGTGCTGCGCTTCAATACCAACCACAGCATCGAGCCGGTCATCACCTCAGGCAAGGACATCAGCCAGGCTCTGAACAAATATTACCGCCTGCGCGAAGATCGTGAGATCAGCGACATGGCCGACGTCATCGATCTCAGTCCGGAGCAGGATAAGACCGATGACATCGCGGTCCACCTCATCGAGCAGGAGGCGCAGAAAAAGCCGGTGGTAAGGCTGGTCAACGCCGTCATCATGCAAGGCATCCTGCATGGCGCCTCCGATATCAACATCCGCCCCGAGCGCAATCGCGTCAACATCTATTACCGCATCGATGGCAAGCTGCGCTTCTCCCGCTCGTTGAACAAAAGTCTGCTGGCCCCCCTGGTCAGCCGCATCAAAATAACCGGTCGCATGGACATTGCCGAGCGGCGACTGCCGCAGGACGGCCATGCCCGCCTCACCCGCGACAACAACACCATCGATCTGCGTATCTCCTGCATCCCGACGGTCAACGGCGAAAGCGTGGTCATCCGCATCCTCGATAAAAAGGTCGGCCTCAAACCCCTGGATGGCCTGGGCCTGGGTAGCTGGGAATTGAGCCAGATCCGCCGCATGCTGAGCCGCAGCTACGGCATGCTGCTGGTAACCGGCCCCACCGGTTCGGGCAAGAGCACCACGCTGTATGCCGTACTGAATGAAATCCGCAGCCGTGATCCGCACATCATTACCGTCGAAGATCCGGTCGAGTACGACATGGAAGGCGTAGAGCAGATCCAGATCAATCCAGCCACCGGCTATACCTTTGCCGAGGCGCTGCGGCACATTCTGCGCCACGATCCGGACGTGGTGATGATCGGTGAGATCCGCGATCTGGAAACTGCACGCATTGCCAACAAGGCCGCCCTGACCGGTCACCTGGTCCTGAGTACCCTGCACACCAATGATGCTGCCAGCACCGTCACTCGCCTGATCGATATGGGCATCGAACCCTATCTGCTCAGCTCTACCCTGCTGGGGGTCATGGCACAGCGCCTGATTCGCCTGAACTGTACCCAGTGCCTGGAGGAAGAGAGCGTCGATGAGGAAGTGCGTGATGTGCTACAGGTCCCCACAGATGAGGTGTTTCATCGCGGTGCCGGTTGTGCCGCCTGCAACTACAGTGGTTACCATGGCCGCGTCGCGGTCACTGAGCTGTTGCCCATCACGCCGGAGATTGCGACCCTGATTAATGGCGGCGCCAACGTACAAATCATCAAAGAAGCGGCGATTCGGGAGGGCATGACCACCCTCACCCGCAACGCTCTCGCCCTGGCACGCACCGGCAGGACATCGCTGGATGAAGTATTTGCCATCCGTTTGGAGTAAGGTGCCGGCACGACACGCACGGCCAGACGAAAATGAAAAAGGCCCACCATTGCTGGTGGGCCTTCTATTATTGGCGCGCCCGGAGAGATTCGAACTCCCGACCACCTGGTTCGTAGCCAGGTACTCTATCCAACTGAGCTACGGGCGCTTGAGGACGCGTATTATCTTGATACAACCTAGAACTGTCAAGAAAACACTGTCATATGGCGGAGAGAGAGGGATTCGAACCCTCGATGGGCTTTTGACCCATACGCCCTTAGCAGGGGCGCGCCTTCGGCCACTCGGCCATCTCTCCTGAACTGCAGCAGGCGCTAAGGATACCTGCCCGGGCTATTTGCGTAAAGACGAAAAACGTCTTACTGATTACCGGAGTCCTGCTTCTCGCGCTGAATGCGCTCGTAAATCTCTTCGCGGTGTACAGACACATCCTTCGGCGCATTGACGCCGATGCGTACCTGATTGCCCTTGATACCCAGTACGGTCACGCTCACCTCTTCACCAATCATGAGCGTTTCACCGACGCGGCGAGTTAGTATCAACATCTTCCCGTCTCCTCAATTCAATCCAGTAATGCCAACGCGGTCTCGGCCTCTCCCGGCCCGGGGCGCTGACTAATGATAGTCCATCAGAAAAAACCAGCTTACCGCGTTCCCCTGTTCCGTCGGCAGACTGAACCACTACAAACAGCTTCAGGCAGCGGGCGCCTGATCCAGCTTGAAGGCCGAGTGCAGGGCGCGCACGCCCAACTCCAGGTACTTCTCATCCACAACAACAGAAATCTTGATCTCGGAAGTGGAGATCATGCGGATATTGATCCCCTCCTTGGCCAGTGCCTCGAACATGGTGCTGGCAATACCGGCGTGGGAACGCATGCCGACGCCGACCAGCGACAACTTGACGATCTTGCTGTCGCCCTTCACCTCGCGGGCGCCCATCTCACCGGCATGCTTGGTGAGCAGCGCCAGGGCCTTCTCATAATCGTTGCGGTGTACAGTGAAGGTGAAATCGGTCGTGCTGCCGTCAGGGCTGGTGTTCTGCACGATCATATCCACTTCGATATTGGCTTCACCGACCGGACCGAGAATACGGTAAGCCACGCCCGGCTGATCAGGCACACCCTGCACGGTGATCTGGGCTTCGTCCCGGTTGAACGCGATGCCGGAAATGAGCGCGTCTTCCATTCCTTCATCCTCATAAGTAATCAGGGTGCCGGGACCATCCTGCATCGAGGACAGTACACGCAGCGGTACGTTGTATTTGCCGGCGAATTCCACCGAGCGAATCTGCAACACCTTGGAACCGAGACTGGCCATCTCCAGCATCTCCTCGAAGGTGATACGGTCGAGACGGCGCGCGTCGGGCACCACACGCGGGTCGGTGGTGTAGACACCGTCCACGTCGGTATAAATCTGGCATTCATCGGCCTTCAGCGCAGCAGCCAGCGCCACGCCGGTGGTATCGGAACCGCCACGGCCCAGGGTGGTGATGTTGCCCTGCTCGTCCACGCCCTGGAAGCCGGCGACCACGACCACGCGACCGGCGGCGAGATCGCGGCGCATGTTGCTCTCGTCGATCTCAAGAATGCGCGCCTTGTTGAACGCGCTGTCGGTGAGGATACGCACCTGACCACCGGTGTAGGAACGGGCATCCTGACCGCGCTTCTTCAGCGCCATGGCCAGCAGCGCAATCGTCACCTGCTCGCCGGTCGCCACCAGCATGTCCAGCTCGCGCGGGTCGGGCGGATTCTGGATCGCCTTGGCCAGATCGATCAGGCGATTGGTCTCGCCGCTCATGGCGGAAAGCACCACCACCACATCGTCGCCGCGTTCGCGGAAAGCCATCACCTTGTTGGCGACGTTCTCGATACGCTCAATACTGCCGACCGACGTACCGCCGTATTTCTGGACGATTAAAGCCATGTTTGCCGATGTACCGACCCAGTTGGGTATAAAGGGCGCAAATTAAACACTAAATTGGCCGGAAATTAAAGGGGAGCCGGGACTTAAGCGCCCAGTTCCCGCGCCACCCAGCCGCTCACTGCCGCCAGGGCCGCCGGCAGTTTGGCCAGCTCGGTACCGCCACCCTGGGCCATATCGGCCCGGCCGCCGCCCTTGCCACCCACCTGTTGTGCCACTTCCTGCAGCAGCTTGCCGGCCTGCACACGGTCGGTCAGGTCCTTGGTGACGCCGGCCACCAAGCTGATCTTGTCGCCCTGCACCGCCGCCAGCACGATGGCCGCCGAACCGAGCTTGTTCTTCAGTTGATCCAGGGTATCGCGCAGCGCCTTGGGGTCGACGCCTTCCAGATTGGCCGCCAGCACCTTGATACCGGCCACGTCCACCGCCTGTCCGGCCAGGTCGGAACCCTGACTGGAGGCCAGCTTGGCCTTGAGCTGCTCCAGCTCCTTCTCTAGCTTGCGCTGGCGGTCGAGCATCTGGCGCACTTTGTCCACCACCACGTCACGGCTAGCCTTCACCGCCGCGGCCACCGCCTCCAGGCTGTCTTCGGTGCTGTCCACCCATTCCAGGGCACGACGACCGGCCACCGCCTCGATGCGGCGCACACCGGCGGCCACGCCGCCTTCGCTCACGATCTTGAACAGGCCAATGTCGCCGGTGCGGCCCACATGGGTGCCGCCACACAGCTCGGTGGAGAACTCTCCCATGGACAGCACGCGCACCTTGTCGCCGTACTTCTCGCCGAACAGAGCCATGGCACCGGAGGCCTTGGCGTCCTCGATGCCCATGATGCGGGTCAGTACCTCGTTGTTGGTACGAATCTGATCATTCACCAGCTGCTCGATGCGACGCAGTTGCTCGCGGCTCACCGATTCGAAATGGGAAAAGTCGAAGCGCAGGCGGTCGGGATTCACCAGAGAACCCTTCTGCTGCACATGCTCGCCGAGTACACGGCGCAGTGCGGCGTGCAGCAGGTGGGTGGCGGAATGATGCGCGGCAGTGGCGGCGCGTGCAGCGAAATCCACCGCCGCATCGACGCTGTCGCCCACCTTCAGGCTGCCGTTCTTCACGATGCCGATATGACCAAAGGCCTCGCCCTGCTTCTGCGTGTCCTGTACCTCGAACAGGGCGCCGGCCGTGCTGAGATGGCCCTGGTCGCCGACCTGGCCGCCGGATTCGGCGTAGAACGGCGTGTGGTCGAGGATCACCATGCCCTGCTCGCCGGCCGCGAGCTGCTGTACCGCATCGCCGCCTTTGTACAGGGCAATGACCTTGGCCTGGTCGGCCACGCGCTCGTAGCCGGTGAACTCGGTCTTGCCAGCGATCTCCAGCTTGTGGCCATAGGCGGCGCCGAAGGTGGAGGCGGCGCGGGCGCGCTCGCGCTGCGCCTCCATCTCGCGGTCGAAGCCATCCATGTCCAGTTCCAGGTTGCGCTCGCGGGCGATATCGCCGGTGAGGTCGACCGGGAAACCATAGGTGTCGTACAGCTTGAAGATGGTGGCGCCTGACAGCACGTGGCCGGACAGGCTGTTGATGGCCTCCTCCAGCAGATGCATGCCCTGGTCCAGGGTCTCGGCGAAGCGTTCTTCTTCCTGGTTGAGGATACGCGTCACCTGCGCCTCGGCCCTGGCCAGTTCCGGATAGGCGACGCCCATCTCCTTGACTAGCGGTGCCACCAGCTTGTGGAAGAACGGCTGGCGCAGGCCCAGCTTGTGGCCGTGACGGATGGCGCGGCGGATGATGCGACGCAGCACGTAGCCGCGGCCCTCGTTGGAGGGCACCACACCGTCGGTCACCAGGAAGGCGCAGGAACGGATGTGGTCGGCGATGACCTTGAGCGAGGGATTGCCCAAGTCATTGGTCGCCGCCAGGGCCGCCACGGCCTTGATCAGATTCTGGAACAGGTCGATGTCGTAGTTGCTGTGCACATGCTGCATCACGGCGGCAAGACGCTCCAGACCCATGCCGGTGTCCACCGAGGGCTTGGGCAGCGGCGTCATGGTGCCGTCGGCGTCACGATTGAACTGCATGAACACCAGGTTCCAGATCTCGATGTAGCGATCGCCGTCTTCCTCCGGCGTGCCCGGGGGACCGCCCCACACCTCGGGGCCGTGGTCGTAGAAGATCTCGGTGCAGGGGCCGCAGGGGCCGGTGTCGCCCATGGACCAAAAATTGGATTTTTCACCCAGGCGCGTTACACGCTCGGCCGGTACGCCAATCTCGTTGACCCAAATGGCCGCCGCCTCATCGTCGTCCTTGTAGACGGTGACCCACAGCTTCTCGCGCGGCAGCTTGAGGGTCTGGGTGAGAAACTCCCAGGCGTAGTGGATGGCATCGCGCTTGAAGTAATCGCCGAAACTGAAGTTGCCCAGCATCTCGAAGAAGGTGTGGTGACGTGCGGTGTAGCCGACGTTTTCCAGATCGTTGTGCTTGCCGCCGGCGCGCACACAACGCTGCACCGAGGTGGCGCGGGTGTAGCTGCGCTGATCCTGACCGAGGAAGCAGTCCTTGAACTGCACCATGCCAGCGTTGGTAAACAGCAGTGTCGGGTCATTGCCCGGCACCAGCGGGCTGGAGGCCACGACCTCATGCCCCTTGCTGCGGAAGTAATCCAGGAAGGCCTGGCGAAGTTCTGCGCTTTTCATCATCACCTGACTCAAGAAAAAATCTGCGACCAATGTTCATTCGTCGCCGTTGAACACCTTGCGAAAGTGCTCCGTGGCAAAACCGCGATACTGTAAAAAGCGGGCCTGACGGGCCCGTTCCTGAAAATCCTTCGGCAGCTTGCTGCCGAAACGCTTGCGCCGCGCCTGTTCGGCCAGCTCGCTCCATTGCCCGTCCATCTCCTCCAAGGGCGGTGCAATGAACTCGTCGGTCACACCGCGCTCGGCCAGTTCGGCGCGGATACGCAGCGGCCCATAGCCCTTGCCGGCGCGCATGTGCACGTAGCTCTCGGCATAGCGCGCATCGCTCTGCAGACGCTCCTGTTGCAGGCGCGCCATGCAGGCGGCGATCAACTCAGGGGCATAACCCTTGTCGCGCAGTTTGCGCTCCAGCTCGCGCGCACTGTGCTCGCGCTGCGCCAGCAGCGCCATCGCACGCGGATAGGGATCGTCCTGCTGTTGCATATCCTGATGTGGGTCGGCCCCCAGTCCGACCCACATATCGAACAGATCAGGCTTCTTCCATCACGTCATCGCTGCCAGCGGTGATCACCTCGGGCAGCACGGCAGTGCGGATCTTGGTCTCGATCTCATGGGCCAGTTCCGGGTTGTCCTTGAGGAACTGGCGCGCGTTGTCCTTGCCCTGGCCAATGCGATTGCCGTTGTAGCTGTACCAGGCGCCGGACTTCTCGATGATATTGGCCTTCACACCCAGGTCGACGATTTCGCCTTCGCGTGAGATACCCTCGCCGTAGAGGATATCGAACTCGGCCTGCTTGAACGGTGGCGCGACCTTGTTCTTCACCACCTTGACGCGGGTCTCGTTGCCAACCACCTCCTCACCCTTCTTGATGGCGCCGATGCGGCGGATATCGAGACGTACCGAGGCATAGAACTTGAGGGCATTGCCGCCGGTGGTGGTCTCGGGGCTGCCGAACATCACGCCGATCTTCATGCGGATCTGGTTGATGAAGATCACCAGGGTATTGGAGCGCTTGATGTTGGCAGTCAGCTTGCGCAGGGCCTGCGACATCAGGCGGGCTTGCAGGCCGACGTGGGAGTCGCCCATCTCACCTTCGATTTCTGCCTTGGGGGTCAGGGCGGCGACGGAGTCCACCACCACCACGTCCACCGCACCGGAGCGCACCAGCATGTCGGCGATCTCCAGCGCCTGCTCACCAGTATCCGGCTGCGACACCAGCAGGTCGTCCACATTGACACCCAGCTTCTGGGCATAGGTGGGATCGAGGGCATGCTCGGCATCGACGAAGGCGCAGGTACCGCCCTGCTTCTGGGCCTCGGCGATGACCTGCAGGGTCAGGGTGGTCTTACCGGAGGATTCCGGGCCGTAAATCTCGATGACGCGGCCGCGGGGCAAACCGCCGATGCCGAGGGCGATGTCCAGGCCCAGGGAGCCGGTGGAGATTGCCTGGATGTCGCGCGCCACGCCGGCGTCACCCATGCGCATCACCGACCCCTTGCCGAACTGCTTCTCGATCTGGCTCAGAGCCGCGCTCAAGGCCTTACGTTTGTTGTCGTCCATTCCTGCCTCCAAAAATGCATAGGGCGGGACCATCCATGCCCCGCCGCCCATATTCAGGACCCGGATTATTTCACAGTTGTCCCGCCAGCGGCCAGCGCCGCACCACTTGATATTGGGCCCCCTCGGGCAGGGTCAAGGACTGCACCAGCACGAAGTCACCCACGGCCCATGATACTGTATTTATATCCAGTTGTCGCGGTCCCTGCCGCGCCTTGCGCAGCACCGTCAGGTGCGGGCTGTAGGGACGGGTTTCCGGCGTCAGGCCGCAGGCGGCCATGGCCCCGTTCAGTCGGGCCGCCAGGGCCTGCAAGGCTGGGGGCACCGTCGAGCAGCCCAGCCACACCACCTGTGGCCGTGGCCAGAAACCGGCGCGGTCCAGCGCCAGCTCAAACGGCGGCAAGCGGATGGCATCAGCCGCTTGTTCCATACAAACGCGCCTATCGGCATCGATCGCGCCGAGAAATGCCAGGGTAATGTGGAGATTGTGCACCGCCATGGGCTTGCCGCCCGGCGGGGCGATGGCCCGGCCCACCTTATAAAGGGTCTGCTGCAGGGCCATATCCGGCCACAGGGCGAAAAACAGGCGCGGCCCCTCAGGCGGCGGCGAGGACATCGAGCACCCCTTGCAGGGCCGCCGCCACCGCCTGGCGCCGCACCGCGTTACGGTCGCCATCGAAATGGCGGATACAGCTGACCGTCTCGCCCCCGCGCACCGCCCAGGCCAGGCACACCATGCCCACCGGCTTGAACGGCGTCGCCCCGCCCGGCCCGGCGATGCCGCTGATGGCAACGCTCACCCGGGCGTGGCTGCGGGACAGGGCGCCGACAGCCATCTGCCGCACCGTCGCCTCACTCACCGCCCCCTGCTCCGCCAGCACACCGGGTTCGACGCCAAGCATCTCCTGCTTGGCCTCGTTGGTGTAGGTGACGAAGCCGCGCTCGAACCAGCGCGAACTGCCGGCCAGGTCGGTGCACACCTTGGCCACCCAGCCGCCGGTGCAGGACTCGGCCGTGGCCAGCATCCAGCCGCGCGCCAGCAGGGCTGCCGCCACCTGTTCCGCCAACGCATCCAATTCCTGATCGGTCATCAAAAGATCCGTTATAGTTGCTACATCATGGAGATCCGCCACTCCCCCATCCCCCTGTACACGCCGCTGCAGCCGGCGCAGACGCCTGCACGTCCGCCTGCGGCACAGGAACCATCCTCCACCACGGGAGCAGCGCCGGAGCGTCGCGCCAGCGGCCTGACCGAATACATCGCCCGCGGCGAGGTAGTGGAGGAAAACGATAGCACCGACTATCGCGATCTGATCCGCGCAGCGCGCCAGCAGCGTGCCGAGACGGCGCAGAACGGCCCCGCCGCCCCCGGCGGCAGCACCTCCCCCTACGCCGCCCGCGCCCTGTCCG
This sequence comes from Sulfurivermis sp., assembly GCF_059410345.1. Lineage (NCBI taxonomy): Bacteria > Pseudomonadati > Pseudomonadota > Gammaproteobacteria > Thiohalomonadales > Thiohalomonadaceae > Sulfurivermis > Sulfurivermis sp. Next base: position 35,985 of record NZ_JBLJDO010000014.1, read on the forward strand.
CCTACCAGGCCAACAGCGCCCCGGCGGGAGGTTCCCACCAGGGGCTGGACGAGATGGTTTAGGGAAGCGCTTCCGCGGCACAGGGATGTGCCGCCATGTTCCAACGACCATGAGTCGTTGGAAAATTAAGCGAATCGAAAATCACACTTTTCGTTTCGCGTGGGCTGAGAAGTCCAGGATGGACTTATTCAGACCTTCCTTAGAGGAAACGCCGCAGGGTCACGCCAATGTCGTAGCCCCCCGGGTTCGACGGCTGCACCCGCACCACTTCCACCTCGGCGCGCAGCGGCGCCACCACCGCGTGCTGCGGCGCCACCTGCACCGTCAGCACCTCCCCCAGGGTCAGCGCCTGATCGGTGACGAAACCCAGGCCGCCGCCACTGAGGTCGCGGGCCAGCGCGCTGTACACGCTGCCGTCGTAGCGGGTAAAGCTCATGGGACAGTCCATGCACATACGGATAAAGTTACGCTTCTCGTCGTATTCTCTGCTCACGCCCCATCTCCTCCCTTGGATACCTGCTGCATAGGTAACAGACCGGCGCCACCCTGCGCAACCCTTCGCGGCGGCACGGCTTTTTCGTTATCCTTGCGCCCCATGACCCGTCCCGCCGCACCCGAGGCCCTCGCCGCCCACACCCCCATGATGCAGCAATACCTGCGCATCAAGGCGGAGAATCCGCATCTGCTGTTGTTCTACCGCATGGGTGACTTCTACGAGCTGTTCTACGACGACGCCAAACGGGCCGCCCAGTTGCTGGACATCACCCTCACCACCCGTGGCAGCTCAGCCGGCGCACCCATCCCCATGGCCGGCGTGCCCTATCACGCCGTCGAGGGCTACCTGGCGCGGCTCATTAAACTGGGCGAATCGGTGGCCATCTGCGAACAGATCGGCGACCCGGCCACCAGCAAGGGCCCGGTGGAACGCAAGGTGGTGCGCATCGTCACCCCCGGCACCGTCACCGACGAGGCCCTGCTGGAGGAGCGGCGCGACAACCTGCTGTGCGGCATCCACCGCAGCGGCGACACCTGGGGCCTGGCGGCGCTGGACCTCACCTGCGGGCGCTACACGGTAATGGAGGTCAGTGGTGATGAGGCCCTGGCCGGCGAACTGGAGCGGCTGCGCCCGGCGGAACTGCTGCTGTCCGACGACCTGCCACCCCACCCGCTGTGGCAGGAGCGGCGCGGTGTGCAGCGCCTGCCACCCTGGCGCTTCGACACCGACAGCGCGCGCCGCCTGCTCAGCGCCCAGTTCAGCACCCGCGACCTCGCCGGCTTCGGCTGCGATCACCTGCATACCGCCCTCGGCGCCGCCGGCGCCGTGCTGCAATACGTGCAGGAGACCCAGCGCGCCGCCCTGCCCCACCTGCGCGGCCTGGCCCTGGAACGGCGCGACGAGGCGGTGCTATTGGACGCCGCCAGCCGCCGCAACCTGGAGTTGGAGCACGCCCTCGGCGGCAACGCCGAACACACCCTGGCCGGGGTGCTCGACCACACCGCCACCCCCATGGGCAGCCGCCTGCTGCGCCGCTGGCTGCACCGGCCGCTGCGCGACCACGCCGTGCTCGGCGCACGCCAGCAGGCCATTGCTACGCTCATCGACGCGCGGCGCTGGGAACCGCTGCGCGAGCTGCTGCGCGGCAGCGGCGACATCGAACGCATTCTCGCCCGCGTGGCCTTGAGGTCCGCCCGTCCGCGCGATCTGGTACAACTGCGCACCGCCCTCGGCCGCCTGCCGTCTCTGCAACAGCAACTCGCCGCGCTCGATGCGCCGCGCCTCGCCGACCTCGCCGCGCGCAGTACCGCCCGCCCGCAACTGCACGGGCTGTTGGAGCGCGCCATCATCGAGGCGCCGCCGCTGCTGATCCGCGACGGCGGCGTCATCGCTGCCGGTTATGACGCCGAACTGGACGAACTGCGCGCCATCCGCGAAAACGCCGGCCACTACCTGGTCGATCTGGAGACACGCGAACGCACGCGCAGCGGCATCCCCACCCTCAAGGTCGGCTACAACCGCGTACACGGCTATTACATCGAGGTGACCCGCGCCCAGAGCGAGAAGGTGCCCGACGACTACATCCGCCGCCAGACCCTGAAGGGGGCGGAGCGCTACATCACGCCGGAGCTGAAACAATTCGAGGACAAGGCCCTGTCCGCCGCGGAGCGTGCGCTGGCACGGGAAAAGGCGCTGTACGATGCGCTGCTCGAAACGCTGTGCACAGACCTGGGCGCGTTGCAGGATTGCGCAGCGGCACTGGCGGAGATCGACGTGCTGGCCAACCTCGCCGAACGCGCCGAAACACTGAACTGGGTACAACCGCAACTGAGTGCCACGCCCGGCATCGACATCGAAGGCGGCCGCCACCCGGTGGTGGAGCAATACAGCGAAACGCCCTTCGTGCCCAACGACATCCGCCTGGGCGAGGGCCGCCGCATGCTCATCGTCACCGGCCCCAACATGGGCGGCAAGTCCACCTACATGCGCCAGACCGCGCTCATCGTGCTCTTGGCCCACATCGGCAGCCACGTACCGGCGACGCGCGCGGTGATCGGCCCCATCGATCGCATCTTCACCCGTATCGGCGCCTCTGACGACATCGCCTCCGGCCGCTCCACCTTCATGGTGGAGATGACCGAAACCGCCAACATCCTGCACAACGCCAGCGACCAGAGCCTGGTGCTGATGGACGAGATCGGCCGCGGCACAAGCACCTTCGACGGCATGTCACTGGCCTGGGCAGTGGCGCGCGACCTGGCCGAGCGCGTCCGTGCCTATACCCTGTTCGCCACCCACTACTTCGAGCTCACCGCCCTGCCCGAACTGGCGGAAGGCGTAGTGAACGTCCACCTCGACGCGGTGGAGCACGGCGATTCCATCGTGTTCCTGCACGCGGTGAAGGACGGCCCGGCCAGCCAGAGCTACGGCCTGCAGGTGGCACAACTGGCCGGCGTGCCGCGCGCGGTGATCGAGGCGGCGCGGCGCAAGCTGATCGAACTGGAAACCGACAACGCCGCCCACCGCGACTACGACAACCCGGCCCAGCAGATGGCCCTGGCCCTACCACCGCCGCCCGACGTGCCGGTGGTGGTGGAGCTGCGCAAACTCGACCCCGACACCCTCACCCCGCGCAGCGCGCTGGATTTGATCTACTACCTCAAGGGTTTGCTGGCGGCTGAGTAAGGCGCCGTTGTCGCATCTGCGACAAACCCTCCCCTGCTGCGTGTTACGGAACAGCCGCGCGCTCCCGTTCGTCGAGAAAAACTTCAACGGCCACAAGAGGTAAGCAGCACCGCACAGAGGTGGCACGGCCATTGCTGAGTGATCAGCACAGGTTTTATCACCAGGAGGAAGAAACCATGATCACCGTAACCGAACGTGCCGCCAAGGCTGCCCGCCGTTTCATCCGTGGCAGCGCCAGCCCCGCCACCGGACTGCGCCTCGCCGTGACCGGTGGTGGCTGCTCCGGCTTCCAGTACGACATGCAACTGGAGGCGGCGCCCTCCGATAGCGACACCGTGGTGGAGGCGCACGGGGTGAAGCTGTTCCTCGACCCGGCCAGCACGCAGATGCTGCAGGGCGTCACCGTCGACTTTATCGACACCCTCACCGAAAGCGGTTTCACCTTCCACAACCCCAATGCCGCCTCCACCTGCGGCTGCGGCAAGTCGTTCTCTGCCTGAGGAGGTGTGTCATGTGGGAATACTCGGAAAAGGTCAAGGAGCACTTTTTCAATCCGCGCAACGCCGGCGCGGTGGAGCAAGCCAACGCCGTCGGCGAGGTGGGTTCCATCTCCTGCGGCGATGCGCTGCGCCTGACGCTGAAGGTGGACCCGCAGACTGACACGATAGTTGATGCCGGCTTCCAGACCTTCGGTTGCGGCTCGGCCATCGCCTCCTCGTCGGCGCTCACCGAAATGGTGAAAGGCATGACGCTGGAGCAGGCGCTGACCATTTCCAACCAGGACATCGCCGACTACCTCGATGGCCTGCCGGCGGAGAAGATGCACTGCTCGGTGATGGGACGCGAGGCGCTGGCCGCCGCCATCGCCAACTACCGCGGCGAGGAATGGCACGACGATCACGAGGAAGGCGCCTTGATCTGCAAGTGCTTCGGCATCGACGAGGCGATGATCGAACAGACGGTGCGCGCCAACGGCCTGCGCAGCATCGAGGAAGTGACCAACTACACCAAGGCCGGCGGCGGCTGCGCCACCTGCCACGAAGGCATCGAGAACGTGCTTACCCGCATCTGGGGGGCAGCGCCAGCGCCGGTAGTTCCCCTGCCATCCGCCGACGCCATGCCCTGCGGCGGCCTCACCAACCTGCAGCGCATCCGCCGCATCGAGCAGGTGCTGGAAGGACTGCGGCCGATGCTGCAGCGCGACCATGGCGACGTGGAGCTGGTCGACGTGGACGACAATGTCATCTACGTCAACCTGATCGGCGCCTGCACCGGCTGCATGATGGCCGGCGCCACCCTGGGCGGCATCCAGCAGCAGCTCATCGAGGCCCTGGGCGAGTTTGTGCGCGTGGTGCCGGCGAGCGAAATGAAGCGCGCCGCCGCGGGAGGGCGCTAGCCATGACCGACATCTATCTGGACAACAACGCCACCACCCGCGTCGACGATGCGGTGGTACAGGCCATGCTGCCGTTCTTCACCGAGCAGTACGGCAACCCTTCCAGCATGCACAGCTTCGGCGACAAGGTGGGCCGCGCCGTCAAGCACGCGCGCAGCCAGGTGCAGATCCTGCTCGGCGCGGCGCACGAGTCGGAAATCGTCTTCACTTCCTGCGGCACCGAATCCAACAGCACCGCGATCCTCTCCGCGCTGCAGTCCTATCCGGAGCGGCGTGAGATCATCACCACCACCGTGGAGCATCCGGCGGTGCTGACCCTGTGCCAGCATCTGGCGCAGAGCGAAGGCTACACCGTGCATTACCTCACGGTAGACAAACAGGGGCGGCTCGATCTGGACCAGTACCGTGCCGTGCTGTCGCCGCAGGTGGCGGTGGTGTCGGTGATGTGGGCCAACAACGAAACCGGCACCCTGTTTCCGGTGCGCGAGATGGCCGAGCTGGCGCGCGGCACCGGTGTGTTGTTCCACACCGATGCGGTGCAGGCGGCCGGCAAGATCCCGCTCGATCTGAAATCCACCGCCATCGACATGCTGTCGCTGTCCGGCCACAAGCTGCACGCGCCCAAGGGTGTCGGCGTGCTGTACCTGCGCCGCGGCGTGCGCTACCGCCCGCTGCTGCGCGGCGGTCATCAGGAACGCGGTCGCCGCGCCGGCACCGAGAACGCCGCCGGCATCGTCGGCCTGGGCGTGGCGGCGGAACTGGCGCTGCATTACATGGACCAGGAAAACACCACGGTACGCCGTCTGCGCGACGGTCTGGAGCAGGGCATCATCGCCCAGGTGCCCAACTGCTTCGTCACCGGCGACCCGCACCAGCGCCTGCCCAACACCGCCAATATCGCCTTCGAATACATCGAGGGCGAGGCGATCCTGTTGTTGCTCAACAAGGCCGGTATCGCCGCCTCATCAGGCTCGGCCTGCACCTCCGGCTCACTGGAGCCGTCGCACGTCATGCGCGCCATGGATATTCCCTACACCGCCGCGCATGGCACGGTGCGCTTCTCCTTCTCGCGCTACAACACAGCGGACGAAGTCGCACGTGTGGTCGCGGCGGTGCCGTCCATCGTGGCGCAGTTGCGCAAGCTGTCGCCCTACTGGGACGGCAAGGCCAATGGACCGGTGCGCGACCCGCAGCAGGCCTTTGCCCCGAGTTACGCATAGCCGTCAAGCGAGCGTCTTGCGCCAGGCCATCAGTTGCGTCGGCTGCCAGCCCCTGGCGCGATAGAAGTCCAGCGCCGGGGGGTTGGCGCGATCGGCCAGCAATTGCAGGCGGCGGATGCCGCGCCGGCGACACCACGCCTCCAGTGCGGTGAGCAAGGCACTGCCGATGCCGCAGCCGCGCCGATCACCACGCACCACCACATCCTCCACCAGAGCGGCCTCACCGCCCTCGGCGGTGGAGATCAACACTTGGGCGGTGCACATACCCACCACCACGCCGTCGAGTTCGGCTACCAGGACCACGGCCTCCGGCGCGTGCGCCAGCAGCCGCTCCAGACCAGCCCACTGCCGCGCAGGATCGGGCCGAAAGTCCGCCTCGATGGAAAACAGCTCGCCCAGCAGGGCGCACAACACAGGCAGATCATCCCTCTGCGCGGGGCGCACGGCGCAGGACACACTCAGCCTTCCATCACATGCTGATAAACACGGCGCAACAATTCCAATTCCGGTGCGGGCAGGTCGCGTGCCTGGGTGAGATCGATGAAGGCGCCGCCGTGGGCCGTGGCGGCGGCAAAGGGTGGGTCGATGCTAGTGAAACGTGCCAGGTACACGGTCAGCGGACCGTCTGGCACATCGACGCGGGCGATGAAGTCAGTGTCCAGCTCCACGCTGCCGGCAGGCAGCGACAGCGCAGTTTCCATGCGCCGCGGCAGGGCGGCGGGATGCGGCACGACCGCCGGGTCAAAGCGCGCCATTTCTCCACGCTCCACGACTACCGCGAGACGCGGCAGCGCGCCGAAGCCACATACCGTATGCGCGGCATGGCGCAGAAAGCGCAACCGCGCGCTGGTCGACTGTTTGTGATAGACGATCAGCCGTGCCGTATCGCGCACATCAGCCCCACAGATCGGCCGGCGCCAACAGCTCGGCCACCGGCGTACCGCCAACCAGATGCTGTTCGACGATGGCGCCGACCTGCTCCTTGCCGACACCGCTGTACATCACCCCTTCCGGATAGACCAGCACGTTGGGGCCGACACCGCAGGGACCGATGCACGCGGTGGTGGTGAGCTGCACCGGGCCGAGCAGATTGCGCCCCTGCAACTGAAACCAGAATTCCTCGGCGATGGCGGCGCAGCCCTTCTGCTGGCAGGAGCCGCGCGGGTGCCCCTCGGGACGGGCCTGGGTACAGACAAAGACATGCTTTTGCGGTTTCGGCATGATCGCTCCCCTGCTCCGACTCAGGCGCTTTGCGCCGCGGCGGCGTGACTGTGGCACTTCTTGGAACAGACGCGGGCACAGGAGCCGCAGCCGATGCAATCCAGCGCATTGGCGATGGTCATCACCATGGCCACGTCGTCGGAAAAGTCGTCGTCATCATCCTCGTCGTCACCTTCGCGCTCCACCAGCTCGAACACATTGCGCGGACAGACCTTGTAGCAGCGACCGCAGCCGATGCACTCCTGCTGATTGATGGCGACGATGAACTCCGGCGTCCAGCTGGCGCCGCCGCGGGTCAGACCGGTAATCATTTCACTCATTTCTCTACTCCACGTTTCACTTGCCGGACTGTGCCGCCTGCCAGATCTGATTGGCCTCGGCCCAGGCCACACAGGCCTCGTAGGTGGACTGGGCGATGCCGGGCAATTCGGCATAGGCCGCCGGCAACTTGTCCTCCACCAGATCGTGCAGCTGCGAGGCCCACTCCGAGGCGATGCGCTTGCGCTTGCGCACCTCTTTCTCCAGATCCTTCAGTTCGTCTTCACTCATGACGCCACCTCAAAGACCAGCGACCTTGGAATGGGCGCCAACCAGCTCCAGCGCCACGGACAACAGCTTGTCCGCCTCGTCCTTCATCTTGGACAGGCTGGCAAAACCGAAGCGGTGTACATCGCGCAGACTCTTGTCCAGCACCACCAGCTTGCCCACGGTGATCACCACGCGGCCGAAGCCCTCGTGACTGAGCACCATCAGCGGGATCGCCATCAGGCCACATTCCTTTTCGATCAGGGCAGCGATGGCGTTATAGAACGCCTTCACCCGCGCCATGGTCTCCTCGTCCGGGTCACCGATCACCGGGATTTCCTTCTTGCGCTCCGGCGTCAGCACCAGGGGCGCGAGCACCTCGACCGCGCTGTTCCCCTCCCACACGCCATAGCTGTCCAGCGCACGCATCTGCCGCAGCATTTCCGTAATGAAGTCGGTTCCCAGAATCGGATCGTTGTCTGCTATTGCATTGCTCATCGTCTTGCTCCCATCGGTCGAATACCGTCGGGGATGCGGTACACGGGAGCTGTAACTCGCCCCCGAATTACCGCTCAGCCCCATGTCCCGCATCCCGGACGATACTCAGTCCTCCCAGCCCTCCGTCTCCATGTCATCAAAACGGCGCCGATCCCGCCGCTGGCGCTCCAGTGCCCGACTGATCCAGCCCGGCGCGCCCACCGCGAGTTCCTGTTGCAATATGGAGAGCAGCGCACTGATGACACTGCCTTCCGGTACGCGCATCGGCTGGATGCCGAGGCCCAGCAGCTGGCGCACCGCGGACGGGCCGATGGCCTGACTGTAGACAGCGGCGCAGCCGTCGAGCAGCACGAACTTTTCCAGCAGCTTGTTTTCGTTGCCGTCCTGCTCCAGGGCGCCGAACTCGGCCACCCGCGACAGCGTCACCCGCTCCGCCTCCACTCGATAGATGGCGAAGCGCTCGGCGGAACCGAAGTGCTGATCCACATGCTTGAGGTCCGAGGTGGCGAAAGCAACCTGCAAGGCCATCGCATCGTCGGCGCCTGCTTCATTTTCCAGTACGCGCAATTGACGCTGCATGGCCATGATTAGTCGCCCACCCTGTAGACGGAGCGATACGGCTCGATGCCGTGATGGCCGTGCTCCAGCATCAGATTGGCGAGATCGAACAACAGCGTGCGCGTGCCACGATAGCCAATCGCCGTGCGCTGGTAGCCGCCCACCATGTCGTAGAGCGGAAATCCGATGCGATGCAACGGCAGGCCAAGGCGGTCGGCCGCGGCGCCGAGATGGGAGTTTCCCAGTAGCAGCTCGGCATGGTCCGCGCCGGCCTTCTGCTCGAGATCCTCCAGGTCGCCGATCTTCACCTCGTCCAGTGCCAGCCTGTCCAGCGCCGGGCCGCGGCTCGGTGCCACCGCCGCCACCACCTCGGCGCCCAACCCCTGCACGAATTGGGCAAGGGCCAGCAACTGATCCGGTTCGGCGGCGATGGCCACGCGGCGCTGGCCGAGCATGAAGTGACCGTCCACCAGGGCGTCCTGCAACTGCGCGCGCTGCCGGCTGATGCGCTCCGGCACCGGACGCTCGGCGATACGGCTCAGGGTGTGCACAAACTGATCGACTGCATCGAGGCCGAGCAGATGATCAAAGCGGTGGTCGGGCACGCCGGTACGTTCGCGCAGGGCGTCGGCGGCCGTCTCGAGGGCAGCACCGATCACCAGGGTTGCCGCTGATTCGCCCATCAGTTCGATGTCGGACAGCAGCGTGCCGCCCACCGTGTGCGGGGTGAAATCATTGGGCGTGAGGTGCCCATCAAGGGAGTCAGCCAGGTCGGGCAACACCACCGGGCGCAGTTCGAAGGCCTCGATCATCTCCTTCAGCGCCTCGACATCGCCCGGCGTCAAATGGGCGCCGGCCAGCACATTGACCTGGCGCTGGCGCAGACCGGCGCGGTTCGACTCCGGCACCAGGGTCTCCACCAGCGCCTTGACCGCCAGCGCAAAGCCGCTCTCCAGGCCGCCGGTGAAGTCCGGCGTGTTCACCGCCACCACATGACGATCGGCAAACTCCGGATGGGCCGCGTGGAACATCTTCACCGCGCGCAGGATGTCGGTGCCCTGGGTTTCCGACAGGCCGGTGGTCATCAGGCCGATGACCTGCGGCTTGTTCTTGGAGAAGATGGTGGCGAGCGCCTCCACCACGCTGTCGTCGGCGCCCATCACCGTGCTGATCTGATCCATTGCCGTGGTCTGCAAGGGGATCGGCTCGCGGAAGTGACGCACGAACATCACCTTGGCAAAGGCGGTGCAACCCTGCGAGCCGTGCATCAGCGGCATCGCCTTGTTGATACCGAGAAAGGCCAGCGTTGCGCCCAGCGGCTGGCTGGTCTTCAGCGGATTGACCGTCAGCGCCTTGTTGCGCTTGATGACCGTGACACTCATGATGCCACCTCCCACGGTGCGCCCTTGCGCAGCGCCGGCCAGATCGGGCTTTCGATGGTGAGCGCCAGTTGACGTGCCAGCTCGGCCATGCCGGCGTAACCGGCGTAGCCGAATTCGCGTTCCTGGTTGATGTCGAGGAAGGGGATGCGCGCCTTCAGCGCGGTGTACATATTGCGGCCGCCGGCGATGAGGATATCGGCCTGGTAGTCGCGCACGGTATCGAGCAGCGCGCGCGGGCTACCCTCGTCCAGCATCTTCACGTCGGGGCCCATCAGCTCGCGGATGCGCGCCTTGTCCTCTTCGGTGGACTTGCTGGTGCCAGTGGCCACCACCTTGAGGCCGAGATCCTGCAAGGCCGAGATCACCGACCAGGATTTCACGCCGCCGGTGTATAGCAATGCGCGGCGGCCATTGAGGCGTTCGCGCCAGGGCTGCAACAGGGCATCGGCCCTAGCCTCCTCGCGGGCGATCACCTGTTCGGTGCGCGCCGTGAGATCGGGGTCGTTGATCAGGCGCGCGAAATCGCGCAGCGCCTGGCTCACATCACGCACGCCGTAGAAGCTGCCCTCGAACCAGGGTGTGCCGTATTTCTGCTCCAGCTTGCGCGCCACGTTCACCATGGCCTTGGAGCAGACCATCATGTTCACCTCGGCACGGTGCATGGTCTGCACCTCACGGAAACGCGCATCACCTGACAGGGTGCACAGCACGCGCAGACCCAGCTCGTCCAGCAGCGGCAGCACGTGCCACAGTTCGCCAGCGATGTTGTATTCGCCGATCAGATTGATGTCGTGCACCTTGATGCCGGGACGGACACTGGCTTGCGGCAACGGGTCTGGCTCGCGGCTGCCGATGACGTGCTTGACCATCGCCTCGCCAGCGATACGGTTGCCCAGATTCTTGGTGCCGTAAAAGCCGGCGCCGTCCACCGGCACTACCGGCACGCCCCACTTTTCCGTGGCGGCCTTGCAGATGGCATCGACATCGTCGCCGATGAGCGCCGGCACGCAGGTGTTGTAGACGAACACCGCCGCCGGGGCGTAACTGTCGATGGCCTGCTTGATGGAGTGAAACAGACGCTTCTCCGAGCGGCCCATGATCACGTCCTGCTCGGTGAGGTCGGTGGTCATGCCGATGCGGTACAGGGTCGGTCCGGTGGAGCGGGTGCCGCGGTTGTCCCAGGAGGAACCGGCGCAGGCGATGGGACCATGGACGATATGCGCCACGTCGGCAATGGGCAACAGGGCAATCTGCGCACCGTCGAAGGCGCAGCCGCCGGCGGTGGAGCCGGGCTTGGGCCGCGCGCAACCGGACTTTTCCTTGCTGTTGTGGACGCAGGCCGGTTCGTCGAGCAGGGCGGCAATGTCTTTCGGCTGCATGGCGGCACCTTAGGGGCTGAAGGTTTGATATCTCCCCCAGCAACCGCCGTGCCATACTCTACATCGCTGTATTTATTATGAATTTATGGCCTGTCGTATGTAACAAAGGCGACAATGAAGTGAGTAAGGCGACAGAACATCCGTCCCTGATCATGCGGCAGGGCGAGCCGAAGGCAGCAGCAAAGCCAAGGCGCGGCAGGTCAGTTCAATCCCGGGCAGAGCCATGGGGGCGCGGGCAAAGCCGCCGTTGGCCGTCTGGCAGTCGAGGACGAAACGGGCGACCGCGGCGGGATAGGCCACAGGCACTTGCCGCAGGCGGCAGGCCTGCACACCGGCATACAGCGTATCGAGGGCGGGCGCCAGCGAATCCTCCGTGAGCCGGAAGCCGAATGCGGGATGCTGGAGACGTTGCAGGAACTCATCGGTACGCGGCATTGGCACCTGATCGCCGCAGGCGGCAAGACACGCCAGCGTGAGGTGGGTATCGATGGCATTGGGCTTGCCGCCAAAACCACCGCCGGCATGCTCCAGCGCGCGCAACCTTGCCGCCACCACCATATCCAGCGGCGCATCCAACAAACGCTTGAGGCGCAAGGTGAACAACAGGGAGCGCAGCTTCCCGCTGGTCAGGGATTCCGCCCGCGGAGGGACCAGCGGCAAGGCGACGACCGCCGCCCGCGTCGCCGCAATGACGGGATCGTCCTGTCCCAGCAACTGCAGGGCAAAGCTGCGGAAGTACAGACCGTACACTTGCACTGGTTCGGCTTGGCAGAGAAAGCGCCGGATCGCCTCCGGCCGCGGCAGCACACCGTCGGCCATGCGCAGCGCCGCCACGGCGTAGTAGGTGTCGAACAGATTCGGCTCGTCGAGCTGTGCGCTGCGATAGACGCAAAAGCCGCCGGCCGGTGACTGGCGGCCGTGCAGATATGCGACTGCACGCTCTATGGCAGCGGCACGTTCGGTGTCCGACAGCGGGGTCAATATCGCGGCCATGCTTTACCCGTGCAGACCACCCAATGCCAACCGTAACGGCGCACATCGATGCCATTCCTGGCCTGAGTCAGCGCCATGTAGGCCAGCAAGATCAGCGGCAGAAACATAAAGTACAGCGGTGGCCGCGCTTGCAACTTGAAATAGTGCGCCAGTGGTCCCATCGGTAAAAAAATCCCAAAACCCATGATTACCGCCGTCATCACCAGGAGCGGCGGGGCTGCCCGGCTCTGGATGAAAGGAATCTTCGGTGTACAAACCATATGCACGATCAGGGTTTGCGTCAGCAGTCCGACGATAAACCAGCCGAATAGGAACAGGGTTTGTTCCTCGGGCGTATTTGGCTCTGAATACAAACCACAGCATAGCTTAGGTGGTGATTCGAAGATTAAACTGGTAGACCCGAACAAAACCATGAAACGCCCCACGTCGCCCGGCCTCCAGCGCTGCGTTCCTTTAGCAGATCCTCGTCCACGCGATGGAAAGCGAACTATTCTTTCAGCAACGTGAGATTCATCTCGATATTCCCGGTGCGTCCACCGATCGGCCTATCGATCGATAGCACGGTTATGATACCTGTGATTCTGATATCTGCCCTGAAAGCCGATCGATGTCCATGAGGACGGCCTGTAGAACTGCTAAGCGGCTGGATGTAACCTCTGCACCGGCACGCCGTGCCACCACTCCCTTGGCAACGGCCACCTCAATACCGCCGATGGTGGCATCGAGCCGCTCCAGCATAGCCTGGCGGAATTCCTCGGTGCTCGCCTTGATGCGCTCTTCGAAGTCGTGGCGCAGACGCCCCGCCTGCACCTCCACTAGGTCGGCAGCGCGCTGGCGTGCCTGGCGCAGCATCAGGGGGTGAGCGATGAAACCAGGCAACCAGCGCAGCAATGAGGCAGTCAACAGCACCATGGATGGCGGCTCCTGCCAGAATTTGTAGTGAAAACCGGAACGGGCCTGCCAAAGCGAGTCGGCGCGCGTGGTCTGGAACGGAATGGCAAACAGTTCGGAGGAATAGCGCAACAACTCGTCAGCCATTTCCTGGACGTTATTCCAGAATCGGCCGCACATCGTCTCGAATGCCTGACGCACGGCGGCGTCCTCAGCGCGGCGCCAGGCATCGAACTCTTGCCGCACTGCCGCCTGCAAGCGAGTCTCCAGGCCCGCTTGCACGGCTGCCGAACCCTGCGGGCGCAATTCACGGTACCAGTCGTGCAGACGGCTAGCCAGATGTCGCTGCAAGGCGGGCTTCAATGCCTCCAGATCGGGCTCCACCTTTTCCTTGATCAGGCGCAGTGCCTCTGCCTTGAGCAACGTTTCGTAATCGGAGCGCGCCTGCCGGGTCTCCTGCTTCTTCCTCTCAAAGGCATTGAGATTGGTCTCGATGCGCTCCAGGGGCTCAGTCAGCGCTTGGCATTCGAGACAGGCCGTCAGGCGCATCTGATTGAGTTGGCGCAGCAGGTGGTGGCGCATGGACTGTTGCCAGACAGATCCTTTTTCCTCATGCAGAAAGCGGTCCAGCACCGCCGCGAAGCGTGGCAGCCCGCTCGCCTCGAGCATGGCCGGCGAGTGTTCCAGCTTGCCGCGCAAGGCCAGGCGTGCCGAGATCGGGAACACCGGCACGGCCTCGCCCGCGGCCTGCTGCAGCACGGTGCGGGTGAAACCGAGCGATTCCTCCAGCTCCTCAGCATTCAGGTAGTCTGCCTTGTTCAGCAGGCAGAATACCTTACCGGCATGGCGGCGAATCTCGGCGAGGAAATCCAGCTCCTCGCGGCTGGCAGGCTGATCCACAGAAATCACCAGGATGACCGCGTCGGCCTGAGGCAGGTAGCGATAGGTCGCCTCGGTATTGTGGCTATGTACCGAACCGATGCCCGGCGTATCCACCAAATGAATGCCCTCCCTCAACCACGCGGAAGGATACTGCACGCTGACCTCGCGTACTCCCTTGGCATTGCGTGGATTGCCCGCCTCGGCCACATACTCTGCCAATTGTTCGATCGCTATCGCACGCTCCGTACCGTTCTCGAACACCACCCGCGCCGCCGGTGTATCGCCATAGTGCAGACGGGTGACCACGGCAGTAAGAGGTACTACCGCCACCGGCAGCAACTCTGCTCCGAGCAGGGCGTTGATGAGGGTGCTCTTGCCTCGCTTGAACTGTCCTGCCACCACCAGGTTGAACGATTGGGCCGCCAGCTTGGCGCGCAGGTCGGCACACACGGCGGGGTCGGCCCCCTCGATACCGCATAGCGTGTCGAGCCAATAGGTGAATTGGGAACAATAGGTGCTGCTACAATCGGTCACGGCTTTCCTCTCAACCACGGTGGTTGGACTGCCAGTAGTCCAGCAGCCACTTTTCCACTTCTACGCACACCATCAGCACGCCCCCCACCAGGGCGCTCAGCAGCCACCCCCCCGCGGTGATCGGAGCCGTCGAGAACAGGGCCTGAAACGGCCCCAGGTAGGTAAAGGAAAGCTGTGCAACGAGCAACAGTGCGATGGCGATCCAGATGGCGCGGTTGCCACGCAACCCGCCGCGTAACGCCGGGCGGTGCAGAAAGCGGGTATTGAACAAGTAGAATATCTCGCCCATCACCAGGGCGTTGACCGCCACTGTGCGGGCTGATTCCAGTGAATCACCCGTAGCCAGTTCCCACAGGAACAGCCACAGCACGCCGGCGGTCAGCACGCCACTGACCAGCGCCACCCGCCACACCAGATAGCCGGACAGCAGCGGCTCGTCGGCGCGCCGTGGCGGCCGTGCCATCAGGTCACCCTCGGGTGGTTCGAAGGCCAGGGTCAGTGCGAGGGTGACGGCGGTGATCATGTTGACCCAGAGGATCTGCGCCGGGGTGATGGGTAGGGTCAGACCCAGCAGGATGGCGGCAGCGATCACCGCCGCTTCGGCGCCGTTGGTGGGAAGGATGAAGAGAATGGATTTCTTCAGGTTGTCGTAAATGGTGCGACCTTCTTCTACGGCGTGGGCGATGGTGGCGAAGTTGTCGTCCGCCAACACCATCTCCGCCGCCTCACGCGCCGCCTCCGTCCCTTTGCGCCCCATAGCCACCCCCACATCGGCGCGCTTGAGGGCCGGGGCGTCATTGACACCGTCGCCGGTCATTGCCACCACCTCGCCATTCGCCTGCAAGGCCTCCACCAGCCGTAGTTTGTGCTCGGGTGCGGCGCGGGCGAACACCGCCGTGGCAGCCACGGCGCGGCGCAGTGCCGTGGCGTCCATCCGCGTCAGTTCGTCGCAGGTCATGACCTGGCCCGTGGCAATGCCCAACTGATCGGCGATGGCGGCGGCGGTCACCGCGTGATCGCCGGTGATCATCTTCACCCGGATGCCGGCGGACTGGCAGCGGGCCACCGCCTCGCGGGCCTCGAGCCGCGGCGGATCGGTGATACCCACCAGCCCCAGCAGGGTGAGGCCCTGTTCCACATCCGCCAGCGTCAGCGCAGCGGCGGGCGCCGGCAACGCCGCGAAGGCCAGTGCAAGCAGGCGGTCGCCGCTGGCCGCGATGGCCGCCACCTCACGGTGCCAATAAGCCGCCTCGAGCGGCCGTTCGTCACCGCCGCTGCGCTGGTGGGTGCAGCGCGGGAGCACGGCCTCCGCCGCGCCCTTGATCACGATGAAGTGGTGGCCCGCGAAATCGTGGTGCAGGGTGGCCATGAAGCGATGCGCCGACTCGAAGGGAATGGCGTCGATACGCGGCCGGCGCTCGCGGTCCTGTTTGATATCCAGCCCCGCCTTGCCGGCCAGCGCGAGCAGTGCCCCTTCCGTAGGATCGCCTTCCACCGCCCACTGCCCATCATGCTGCATCAGGCGCGCGTCGTTACACAGCAGACCGGCCAGGATCAGTTCGTTCACATCCGGCAGGCCGTCCAGCGCGATCTCTCGCCCGTCCCTGCTGAAACCACCGGCCGGTGCGTAACCCGAACCGCTCACCTGGACACGGCCGCCGGCGGTCACCAGATGGCGGACGGTCATTTCGTTGCGCGTGAGGGTTCCGGTCTTGTCCGAGCAGATCACGGTCACTGCACCGAGGGTCTCCACGGCGGGCAGGCGACGCACGATGGCGTTGCGCCGCGCCATGCGCTGCACGCCGATGGCGAGCACGATGGTCAGCACCGCCGGCAACCCCTCGGGGATGGCGGCGACGGCAAGTCCGACCACTGCAAGAAACATCTCCTCGGCCCCGAGTCCGCGCCATAGCGTCCCAAACACGAACAGCAGCGCCGCACCGGCGACGATGGCGAACGCCAGGCGGCGGGAGAAGCGGTCCATCTGCCGCAACAGGGGGGTGGTCAGCGGCTCGATGCCGCCGAGCAGCGCACTGATGCGGCTCAACTCGGTATTCAATCCCGTACCGACCGCCACACCCGCGCCCCGCCCCTGGCTCACCAGGGTACCGGCATAGGCCATGCAAAAACGCTCGGCCAGGTGGGCGTCAGCCGCCACCGGAGCGCTCGTCTTGTCCACTGCCACCGACTCACCGGTGAGGCTCGCCTCGTCGATGCGCAAGCCGCGGGCCTCGACGAGGCGCAGGTCCGCCGGCACCCGGTCCCCCGGCGCCAACAGCACCAGTTCACCAGGCGCCACCTCCTCGGCCGCCACTTCGCGCCGCTCACCCGAGCGCAGCACCGTGGCACGGCGCGCCAGTCCGCTGCGGATGGCCGCGAGTGCGGACTCCGCCTTTCCCTCCTGGATGAAACCGACGATGGCGTTGATTATCACCACGCCGAGGATCACCCCGGTGTCCACCCACTCGGCGAGCAGGGCCGTGACCACGGAGGAAACCAGCAGCACATAGATGAGTATGTTCTGAAACTGCGCCAGCAAGCGGCGCCAAGATTTGCGTACGCGGGGCGGCGGCAGCGCATTGGGGCCATGGAGGGCCAGACGGCGCGCGCTCTCCGCGGGAGCGAGCCCCGACTCATCCACACTGAACGCCGCCAGCACCTCCGTGACGGCACGGGTATGCCACGGCAGATCCGGCGGCCGCTGCCAGGTCTTGGCCGCAGACTCAGCGGAAGGGGCAGGCATTGCCGTGTGGTCCTGCATCCCCATGCCGCCGCTCATGCCATGGCGCGCAGATGCGCACGCAAACCGTCGACGATCTCCTGCAGGGAGGTTTGCAGCCGCACGATGGCCTGCGCCCCTTCCGGCGTAAGCGCACCGTAGCCCGCCAGTTGTTTGGGCGTAATCTCTCCCAGCGCCACCTCCAGGATACTCAGCATCACGCCCATGCTGCCGATGGCGCTCTGCGGTGGTGCCGCAGGAAACGCCCGATGGTCTTCGAGAAAGCGCCGCATGACCTCACGGAATCGGGCGGCATGTTCCGCCACCAACCTCACCTGAGCCTCGCTTGCATCCGGCACGAAACGCGGAAAAAGTCGTTCGACATCGGGTTTGACCAGACGCGCGTTCGCCTCCACCCAGAGTTCGTCCATGTAGCGGAAATCCGCCAACAGGCGGCGCAAATGCGTTTCAGCAAGGCCGTCAGGCACGGTCATGGTACACCGTCGTCATCTCTATCCTGCAGGGGCACCATCCCGCGCTACGAATCACCGACGCCCGAAACACGCGACATCCCCGAGTTCCGCCTCGATCTCCAGCAGGCGGTTGTATTTGGCGATGCGCTCGCCGCGGCACAGTGAACCGGTCTTGATCTGGCCGCCACCCATGGCCACGGCGAAATCCGCCATAAACGTATCCTCGGTCTCGCCGGAGCGATGGGAGATGACGAAGCCCCAGCCGGCATCGCGGCAAAGCTGGATCGCGTCGATGGTCTCACTGACGGTGCCGATCTGGTTCAGCTTGATCAGCACCGCGTTGCAGGAGTGCTCCGCGATGGCGCGGCGGATGAACCTGGTGTTGGTCACCAGGATATCGTCGCCGACGATCTGGATGCGGCCGCCGAGGGCGGCGGTGTGGGCACGGAAGCCGTCCCAGTCGTTCTCGGCCAAGCCGTCTTCGATGGAGATGATCGGATACTTGTCGAGCCACGTAGCATAGAAGGCCGTCATCTCGGCACTGCTCTTCACCCCCTGACCACTGCGATCGAGGTGGTAGGCACCGTCGCGATAGAACGAACTGGCCGCCGGGTCGAGGGCGATCGCCACGTCCTCGCCGGGCCGATAGCCCGCCGCCTCGATGGCCTGCACGATGAGCTCACAGGCCTCGTCGTTGCTCTGTAGCTGCGGCGCGAAGCCGCCCTCGTCGCCCACGCTGGTGGCATAGCCCTTCTTCTTCAACAGGCGGCGCAGGGTGTCGAAGGTCTCGGCGCCATAGCGCAGCGCCTCGGCGAAGGTCGGGGCGCCGTGGGGGACGATCATGAACTCCTGGAAATCGAGGCTGCTGTCGGCGTGCTTGCCGCCATTGAGCACATTCATCATCGGCACCGGCAGGCGCCGCGCGCCGACACCGCCCAGATAGGCGTAGAGCGGCAGACCGCTGGCCTGGGCGGCGGCACGCGCCACCGCCTGCGACACGCCGAGGATGGCGTTGGCACCGAGACGCGCCTTGTTGGGCGTGCCGTCCAGCTCATTCATGCGCGCGTCGATCAGCGCCTGTTGGCGCGGGTCCCAGCCGGCCAGGGCCGGTGCGATCTCTTTGTTCACGTTGTCCACCGCACGCCGCACGCCCTTACCGCCATAGCGGCGCGCATCGCCATCGCGCAGTTCCACCGCCTCGTTCGCGCCAGTGGAGGCGCCGGAAGGCACCGAGGCGGTGCCGACCGTGCCATCGGCCAGCGCTACGCTGACGCGCACCGTGGGATTGCCGCGGGAATCGAGAATTTCCAGAGCCGAGATGTGTTCGATGTGTAGTTTCATGAGTGACTCCTCGCCATGTGAACGGGGTGTTTGCGGCCTTCAGCGGGCCATCAGTACTGCGCAAGGCGCGTGGGTCATCACCTGCTTCGAGATCGAGCCCAGCAGCCAGCGGCCAAGTCCGCTGCGGCCGCGGTGGCCGAGCACGATCAGGTCGGCGCCGCCCGCCTCCGCCGCGGCGATGATCTGCTCCGCCGGGTGGCCGACGGCGACGCGGTAATCGGCCGTCAGTCCCTGCGCCTCCGGCACGGCGGCCAGCGCGCGCAACAGGTCTTCGTGGTAACGGCGCGACGACTCGATCACCGCCTCCGTCTCCACGTCGGCGCCGAACTCCGGCGGCCGTACCACCGACAGCACGGTGAGTGCGGCGCTGTACGCACGTGCCAGGCCGGCACCATAGCGAAAGGCATGCAACGCCGGCTCGGAACCGTCATAGGCAACCAGGATGTGCTTGAACATGTCGTTCTCCTTGCAACAGAGGCTCACCGCCCCTCGACCGTGTAAACCGCCCGACGCGACAAAACCGTCTCAACCATCGGCCCGCCCCTCCTTCTCCTTGGCCGCGTCCGTTTCCACCACCACCGTGCTGGAACCGCCGAGCAGATGGCGCGGCAGAAAGAATGCATTGGCAATCAATGTCGGCACCACGGCGCTGCCGATGACCGCCGCCACCAGGTAGGAATACTGCGCCTGATCGATGATGCCGTGGGACAGGCCGAACAGGGACGAGATGGTGCCGAAGGTCAGACCGGTGGACATCAGCAGCGTGGTGTACATCGCCTCGCCCCGGGGGGATTTGTACAACTGCGTCACCGGGTAGACCCCGGCGAACTTGGTCGCCATCTTGGCCAGCAGCAGGATCACGAAGGCCAGTGGCGCCGCGGCCAGAGCCGGCAACGACACCAGACTGCCGGCGCGGATGAAGTAGAACGGCGTCAGCAGGCCGAAGGTCAGGGTGCGCAGGCGGCGGATCAACTGATGGTCCTTGCCTACGGTACCGGCCAGCACCATGCCCACCATGTAGGCGGGCAGCACCGCCTCGCTCTCAGCCCAGGAAGCGAGCGCGCCCAGGGCGAACAGCACCGCCAGCAGAAATTTGGCTTCCAGCTCCGAAGGCCGCCCGCCGTAGCGCTGGAACAGGCGCCGCGTGGCCCACGGCAGCAGCGCGAAGGCCACCGCGGCGGCACCGAGGAATACCAAGGTCTTGTAGGTAAACGGCGCAAACATCAGGCCAAGGGCCAATACGGTGATGAGGTCGTTGATGAAGCAGGCGGCGAGCACGGTCTTGCCATAATTGGTGGTATTGAGACCGAATTCGAGCATCACCGCATACACCACCGCCACCGAAGTGGTGGACAACGCGATGCCTGCCAGCCAACTGGCCGGCGCGCTCCAGTCGAGCAGATAGTAGGCCGCGGCGGCGCAGCCGAGGAACGGGACGAAAAAACCGGCGACACCGACCGCCGAGGCCTCCCTCCAGTTGCGACGGAAGGCCTGCGGGTCCAATTCGGCACCGGCGAGAAAGGTAAGCACAATGGCGCCGGTACCGGCGAGAAACTTGATCCACGAGGCATCGCCCTGCAATAGCTGCATGCCGAGGGCGGCACCGATGATCAGCTGCGCCACCATGCCGACCACGATCTCGGATAGCGCGGTGGCGACGCGCAGCCAGATCGAAATCAGCGTGGCGACCAGCGCGAGGCTCACCCATAGCGCCGCCAGGGCGAGTATCTCGGTCATGACGCCGCCCCGCGGGAAGTCGGTATGGGGCGATTTTGCTGCCATACCGCGCCGCACCCGCGCCGCCGCCAGGCACCTACTCCAGTGCAGGAAAATCCGCCAGGGTTCATACCGCTCCTTTGCATATTGGTGTTCTGGAGCGGAGACGGGCCTACACCTCCGCATACCGGAACAGTGTAGGCATCATCAGCCGAAACGGCGGTTGGGGGAGGAATGCCATCTCCCGGCTCGCAGGCGAGCCATGGTGTGGCCAGACACTAATACGAACGCGCCGGCCAACGCAAGCGCCATTGCCGGGTCTGGCGGCAACAGGGCAGCGCGGGCCTGAGATCCGTCAGTCCCCGGCGAGCAATATTCCATCGCTCATGTTGAATGTTACCATCGTTACACCTAAACTGAAACCATGAACACATCCAACTGGCTACTGCTCACCTACAAAGTCCCCGCCGAACCCGCCAACAAACGGGTCGCCCTGTGGCGTCGCCTCAAGGGCATGGGTGCGGTTTACCTACAGAATGGCGTCTGCCTGCTGCCCAAGACCGACGACCACACCCGTCGCCTCAAGATGATCGAGAACGAGATCGCCGAGATGGCCGGCGAGTCGGTGCTGTTGGAGACGGTGGCGCTGGACCAGGCGCAGGAGAACAAGGTGGTCGGCCGCTTCAAGGCGGACCGCAACGAGGAATACGTCGAGTTCCTTGCCAAGTGCCAGGATTTCGAGGCTGAGATCGCCAAGGAAACGGCGGCGAGCCATTTCACTTACGCCGAACTCGAAGAGAACGATGTCGATCTCAAGAAGTTGCAGTCCTGGCTGGAGAAGATCAACAAGCTCGATTTCTACGGCGCGCCCCTGGCCAGCGAAGCCCAGCAACGCCTACACGCCTGCGAGGCGCTGCTCGATGCCTACGCCCAGCGGGTATTCGAGGCCCATGACGAAAACCGCTGACCTGATGGGCGCACCATGAAACTCACCGTTCTCACCTACAACACCCTCTTTGCCGGGCGCGACGGCAGCGACGACCGCCGCGCCCGGGCGCAGGTCGGCCTCATCAACGAACTGCGACCCGACGTGTTCCTGATGCAGGAGGCCAAGGGCTTCGACGCCAGCGGCGGGGCCTGGCTGTACGCGCTGGAGGCGCAGCTCGATATGCGCGGCTTCCTCGCCGTCGCGCCGCGTACTGGACAGAACGTCGCCATCTTCATCCGCGCGCCGCTACGAGCCGCCGGCTTCGAGGCGGACGGCGCGCACTTCCATCACGCCACGGCCACGCTGCGGGTGGCACTGCCCGACAGCGACCGGCAGATCACCTTCATCAGCGCCCACCTGTGCCCCAACGGTCCCGCGGTGCGCCGCCGCGAGGCGGCCTATCTGGCGGTGCAGGCGGCGCCGGAAAAACTGACGCTGCTCACCGGCGACTTCAACTCGGCCTCGCCTCACGATCCGGAGCCAGTAGACTGGCCGGTGCTGGCACCACACCACCGCACCCGTTACCTCGCCGACGATTTGCGCGGCATCGACCGCAGCGTAATGGCCCATCTGGAGGCCGCCGGCTGGGTGGACCTCGGTCATCGGCTGGACCCCGCCTTGGTACCCACCGTACCGACCGCCGCCTATCGCGACGTGGAGTTCGCCACCATGCGCTGCGATTATCTGCTGGCCTCCCAGGCGCTCGCGCAGCATGCGCGCTCGTACCAGGTGATCCGCAGTGCCGTAACGGACGTGGCCTCCGATCATTACCCTGTGCTGGCTACCTTCGAGCTGCCGCAATGAGCGCGACCCACGACTCTGCGAATTCTCCGCCCGAGGACCCCGCCCAATCGAAGCGATGGCTCAACCGCACAGTGGCGGGCGCCGGCATCACCAGTGCACTGGGCGACTTCTGCTATGAAACCACCACCGTCATCCTGCCGGGCTTTCTGGCGGTGCTTGGCATCCCAGCGGCGGCACTCGGCATCATCGAAGGCATCGCCGATGCAGTGGCCAGTTTCACCAAGATGGTCTCCGGTTACATTGCCGACAAGCTGGGCCACCGCAAGCTGCTGGTGTTGGTCGGCTACGGCCTGACGCCGGTCGGCCAGGCGCTGATCGCACTGGCGCTGAGCTGGCCCCTGATCCTGCTGGGGCGGATGGTATCCTGGTTCGGCAAGGGACTGCGCGGACCGCTGCGCGATGCCATCGTGATCCAGGCGGTGAGTGCGGAGACGCGCGGCCGCGCCTTCGGCTTCCACCGCGCCGCCGACACCGTCGGTGCTGTGCTCGGGCCTCTGCTCGGTGTCGCGCTGCTGGGTCTGGCGCAGGGCTGGCAGTGGAGTGACGACGCCGGGCCGTTCCGCTTCGTGCTGTGGCTGTCACTGATCCCCGGCGTGCTGGCCGTCGTCGCCTTCCTCACGCTGGTACAGGACCCGCAGCACTCGCCGAATCCTGCGCTGAAGTTCTTCGGTTCGCTGCGCGGGCTCCCCCCCCGCTTCAAGCGTTACCTGGGCGCCGTCGGAATCTTCGGGGTTGGCGATTTCTCCCATGCCCTGCTGATCCTCGCCGCAACCACCCTGCTCAGTACCTCGATGGGCGTGGTGCAGGCGGCGCAGGTGGCGGGGCTGCTCTATGTGGGGCGCAATGTCGTGCAGGTCGCCGCCTCCTGGCCGGTGGGCTGGCTGGCGGATCGCGTCGGCCATTTACCGGTGCTGGTGGCCGGCTATGCGCTGGGCACCGCCACGGCGGTATTGACGACATTGGCCTTCTGGTTCGGCGTCGACGACGTGGTACTGCTGGCGGGCATCTTCTTCATCGCCGGCCTGTATGTGGCCGTGCAGGAGGCGCTGGAATCCACCGTCACGGCGGCCATGGTGCAGACCGAGACCCTGACCCTGAGCATCGGCGCCCTGGGCACGGTCAACGGCACAGCCAAATTTCTCTCCAGCGCCACGGTAGGCGTGGTGTGGACGGCCATCTCGCCGGAATTCGCCTTCGCCCTCGCCGCGGCCTGCATGCTGGCCGGCACCCTCGCGTTGCAGCGTGTGCGATAACCTATTCAAGAGTTTCCACTGCGCCCCGCGGCGAACAGACGCCGCGGCAGCCACCACAGATAGAACACCATACCGAACAGCTCCACCAGCGACTGCAACACGATCACCACCACCGCCGTCTCCCAGCCAGGCGGCAGTGCCAGGGCGAAGGGCAGCACGACGAAGGAATTGCGCGTGCCGAGGCTGAACGCCAGGGTACGGCCCACGTCTGCCGGCAGGCGCAACCAGCGAGCCAGTCCCCAGGCAGTGAGCGCCGCCGCCAACAGAAACACCACGAACAGCGGCAACACCTGGAGCAGAGTCGTCCCGGCCTCGCGCACCACGTGGACCTGGGCGCCGGCGATGAGCAGCACCACTCCAGCCAGCAGCGGCACCGGCCACCAGGCCAGGCGTTCGCGCCAGCGCGCGCGCTCCGCCCGCGCCTCGATCCAGCGTTCGGTAACGGCAGCGGCGGCCAGCGGCAGCGCAACGATGAGGGCCGCCGCGGGCAGCATGTCCTCGGCGCGAAACAGCACGCCCAGGGTGCCCGCCGGCATCATCCACCACAGATACAGCGGCAGCAGCAGCAACTGCGCCAGCAGGTTGAGCGGGGTCACGGCGATGGCGCGGGCCGTGTTGCCACCGCCCAGTTGGGTAAAGGTGATGAACCAGTCGGTGCACGGCACCAGCAGCACCAGCAGCACACCGAGGCGCAGCGCCGGCTCGTCCGGCAGCCATGCCAGCAGGAACCACACCAGCACGGGCAGCAGCACGAAATTGCCGAGGGCTATGCCGAGCACGAAACGTCCATCGCGGAAGGCGTCGCGCACGTGCAGCAACGGTACCTGCACGAAGGTGGTGTAGAGCAGCAGCGCCAGCGCCGGCCACAGCGTAGCCTCGAACGGTGCGGCAACAGCGGGAAACAGCGTGCCCAGCGCCAGGCCGCCGAGGATCGCAGCAAGATAGATCCAAACCTGGTAACGCTCGAGGGTCAGGCGATCCACGTACGCGCCACCGCTTGATTCGTCACGTATGTCTCCCCGCCTTACAGGGCTGCACCGGACGGCCCCAGCCATAGCTGCGCACACGATCCGGCGCGTGGGCGAAAAAGGCGGAGAGGGCGACGATCAGCATGAAGAGTTCCGCCCGCCATGCCGGGTACACATAGGCCAACGCCAGCAACGCGAGCTTGACCAGTATGGCCTGCCCCTTCAGCTTCCACAGCCAACCGGTGTCGGTCCAGAGATAGAGCGCGGCGAGCAGCACGCCGCTGGCCAGGGTGAGATGCCAGTAGACCAACCAGCGCGTCTCCGGCAGGTCGAACAAAAAGCCACCAGCCACACCGGCGATACCGATGAGATGCAGACCGCGCAGGGTGATGTTGACCCAGCGCAGATGGGGCAGCAGGCGGGGGGCTGGCGGCCGCCAGCGGAACCGGGTGTTCATGTCATCTCCTCTTCGCCTGCTGCTCGTCCACCGACACAAGCGGGGCCATTCAATCGGCCAGCACCACGCTCTTCACCTGGGCATATACCTGCTTGCCCGGCGCCAATTCCAGCAGGTCGGCAGAGCGGCGCGTGATGCGCGCCAGCAATGGCATGTCACCTTCGGGGCCGAGGCCGAGGCGCACCGCCATCTGCCAGTCGCTATGCGGGACAAGTTCCAGCACCCGGCCAGCGACGATGTTGACGATGCTGCTGTCGCGGTGTTCCTTGAGGGCGAGACTGACATCGCGGGCGTGGACGCGTACCCGCGTCCTCTTGCCCGGCGCGAGCGGCAGGCGGTGCACGGCAAAGCGACCGCCGCGAAAGTCGAGATAGGAGAGGTTGTATTTGTCGTCATGGCCGGCCACCACGGTTTCGATGATCGACTCCGCCGCCTCATCGCGCGCCAGCGGCAGATCGAGGCGCGTCATCACCTCCTTGATGGAGCCGGCGGCCAAGGTCTTGCCATCTTCCAGCAGGACCAGGTGATCGGCGAGGCGCGCCACCTCGTCCGGCGAGTGGGTGACGTAGAGCACTGGGATTTCCAGTTCGTCGTGCATGCGCTCCAGGTAGGGCAGGATTTCCTGCTTGCGCTTCAAGTCCAGTGCCGACAGCGGCTCGTCCATCAGCAACAGGCGCGGCTTGATGGCCAGGGCGCGGGCGATGGCGACGCGCTGGCGCTCGCCGCCGGAGAGCTGGTCCGGTTTGCGCTCCAGCAGGTGGCCAATGCCAAGCAGTTCGATGACGTGGTCGAGGGCGGCGGCATCGAGGCGCTCGGCAGCGCGCTTCATGCCGTATTCCAGATTACCGCGCGCCGAAAGATGCGGAAACAGGCTGGCCTCCTGGAACACATAACCCAGTGCACGCCGGTGGGTGGGCAGGCAGTTGCGGCCGTCCTGCCAGATCTCGCCCTTCATGGCGAGATAGCCGTCGGGGGTGTGCGCCAGACCGGCGATGAGGCGCAGCAGGGTGGTCTTGCCGGAACCGGAATGGCCGAACAGGGCGGTGACGCCGCGGCCGGGCAGGTCGAGGTCCACGTCCAGGGTGAATTCGGGGTAGCGCAGCTTGAAGCGTGCCTGGATGTTTTCGCGATTCATGGGTGTTTGCGTTCCTGTGTGTGCTGGAACACCTTGATGGCGGAAACCAGCAGAATGATGCCGAGGCCGGTCAGCAGCCAGGCCGAGGGCACCAGACCGAGCAACAGGCCGCCGACGGCGGCGCCAACGATGGAACCGAGCGCCATCCAGATGAGCAGCGCGCGCTCGTGGCCGAGGATGGCGAAGGCATTGGATTCGCGATAACGGGCAAAGCCGACAATCATGGTGGGCAGGCTGATCATCAGCGACAGACTGCCGGCCAGCTTGATGTCCAGGCCGTAGAGCAGGACCAGCGTCGGGATCAGCAGTTCGCCACCGGCCACGCCCAGCAGGGCCGCCACCATGCCGATGAACAGACCGGCCACCAGACCCGCCAGCCAGCGCAGAGTGGTGTCGGCGATCAGCGGTGCGCCGCCATCGTGACCGCCCATCCAGGCTTCGGCCAGGATGATGAGGGCGAGCATCACCAGCAATGCCAGGATCACCCGGTCGAGCAGATGACGGGGCATGCGCATGGCATGGCCCGCCGCCCACCAGGCACCGATGAGGCTGCCGGCCAACAGGTTGACGGCGATGTCCACCTGCGCCCACAACTCGGTGTAGGGAATGGCGCCACCGCGAAACAAGAAAGCGAAAGCCACCACCACCAGACTCATGGCCTTGTTGAGGATCACCGCCTCCAGCGTCGGCAGTTTGAAGCGCCCCACCAGCACCGGCAGACGGAATTCTGCCCCACCCAGACCAATGAGGCCGCCCAGACTGCCGATGACGGCACCCCAGCCGAAGCCAGCGCGGCTGCGTTTTTTTGTCTGTTCACTCATACATGCACCACGTGATAACGGCGGTTGAGGAAATACACCATGAACAGCAGCAGGAACGAGGCCACCAGCAGGCCACCTGCCAGCACATGGGCACTGGCGTAATCCATGGCCTCGGCGTGGTCATAGATGGCGATGGACAGCACGCGCGTCTCGCCCGGGATGTTGCCGCCTACCATCAACACCACGCCGAACTCACCTACGGTGTGAGCGAAGGTCAACGTGGTCGCGGTGAGAAAACCGCGCCGCGACAGCGGCAGCACCACGCTGAAGAAGCGATCCCACGGGCTGGCGCGCAAGGTTGCCGCCGCCTCGGTCATGCGGTTGCCCACGGCGGCGAAGGCGTCCTTGAGCGGCTGCACCATGAACGGCAGGGAATACAGTGTCGACGCGATCACCAGGCCGGTGAAGGTGAAGGCGAGGTGATGCCAGCCGAGGGCTTGCAGCGTGCCGCCGATGGGACCATGCGGCCCCAGCGCCACCAGCATGTAAAAGCCCAGCACGGTGGGCGGCAGCACCAGCGGCAAGGCCACCACCGCCTCCACCACCACCGACGCCTTGTTCCTGGTACGCGCCAGCCACCAGGCGATGGGCGTGCCCAGCACCAGTAATACCAGCGTGGTCACCGCCGA
Organism: Sulfurivermis sp.; assembly: GCF_059410345.1. NCBI lineage: Bacteria > Pseudomonadati > Pseudomonadota > Gammaproteobacteria > Thiohalomonadales > Thiohalomonadaceae > Sulfurivermis > Sulfurivermis sp. Next base: position 63,949 of record NZ_JBLJDO010000014.1, read on the forward strand.
CAGTTTGAGGGTGGTGGTCAACGCGATCCAGTCGGCTGCCGACATGTTATTGCCCCTCCTCACCCGGCAGCACGAAGCCGTAGCGCCGCATCACCACGCGGGCCGGCTCGCTCGCCATATAAGCGGAGAAGTCCTGCGCCAGCGCGTTGCCAGCAGCGCGTCGGGTGATGACATAACCCTGCTCCAACGGCTCGTGCCATTCCGCCGGGATCAGCGACCAGGCCCCCTTGCCTTCCATGGTCGGCGACAGCACCAGGGCCAGTGCCACCACACCGGCCTCGGCCGCGCCGGTATCGATGAACTGCGCGGTATGGGCGATGTTTTCCCCCATCACCAGCTTGGGTTCCATCGCCGCCCACACCCCCTGGTGCTCCATGGCCTCTTTGGCGCGCAGGCCGTAAGGCGCGTGATGGGGGTTGGCGATGGCAAACTTGCGGATAGCGGCATTGGGCAAGTCCTTCAGCGCCGTATTGGCCAATTCCGGTTTCAGACTCCACAGCACGATGCGGCCGATGGCATAGGGCCGGGTGGTGCCGCTGGCCAGGCCCTCTTTCTCCAGCGTGCGGGGGTACTCGATGTCGGCGGAGAAATACATGTCGAACGGCGCGCCGTTTTTGATCTGGGTGAAGAACTTGCCGGACGAACCATAGATTACCTCGATCCGGTCGCCCGGCCGTATGGCGCGAAACTGTTCCACCACCTCGGCCATGGCGAATTTGAGATCGGCGGCAGCGGCAATGGTCAGTGTCTCCGCCAGGAGCGGGCGCGACAGCAGGAACGGCAGCAGAAACAATGACAACAGACATAACCGTGATTTCATGATCAACCCTCTCGATATATACACACATATACAGCGCTAATTAAAATAATAGGGCTGCTATGCCGCCCTGGTTCACTCCCCGGTTGCAACCAACAGCCGGGTGAAGTCGCGCATTTCACCTGCGACCGCCGCCGCTGCCTTGATCTCCATGGCCCGATAGCGGGCCAGCACATCAAGGCCAAACTCGGTGACACGGGCACCACCGCCCCCCTTGCCGCCGGTTGCCGTCTCCACCAGTGGCTGGCGGAAACAGGCATTCATGGTATCCACCAGCAGCCACGCCCGCCGGTACGACATGCCCATCTCACGCGCCGCCGCCGAGATGGAACCGGTGCGCGCCAACGCGTCGAGCAGGTCGGCCTTGCCGGGGCCAATGGCGATGTCCGGGCCCAGCAGGATGCGCACTCTCGGGCCTGACTGTCTGCCCATACCAACCCCCTATCGTTATATATATTTATATATAACGTATGACGCGACACAGGCGCAAGCCATGCTGCACCACTCCACTACCGGCAATCTACCGCCGGCCACCGCCGCCTCAATCCTCCACTACCCGGCCGCGGTAGACCCGCTGTGGCCTGGCAGGTTTGGCGGCGTCCTCCCCCGGCCGCGCCGGCGCCTCCTGTACCACACCGCGGTAGGTGCGCGGGGCCTCCACGGCCATCGGAGACTCGGCGGCTTGCTCCGCCACCACCGCGCCGCGATAGATCTGCGCCCCCTGCGCCACCAGCGTGCGCACCTCGTTGGCGGTCAGCAGACCGACAAAGGCGTCGTAGTAACGCCGGTATTCGTTGTTCAGCGTCTGCAGTGCAAAGTTGATGATGGCGACGATATCCTCGTCGCGGCTCATCCTTACGCGCCTGCCCTGCTCCCGTTCATAGATGAGGCTCATGCGCGTGAGCATCATGCGGGCATCCAGCGACATGTCGATGGGTACCATGGACTCCTCCAATTATTTTGGGGTCATCACTCATTCGAGTGGGTTGAATCACCGCTTTCCCACCTGAGCGGGGTATAGGTCAAGGCCGCCGAGATGGAAATAAATCGCATTGCGGAAGCGCTCCCGATTGCGGAAACCTCTTGCCC
>NZ_JBLJDO010000033.1:0-11261 GCF_059410345.1 Sulfurivermis sp.
GCTTTAATTAGCACCATGGAACTCATCGATACCCATTGCCACATAGACGTTGAGGAATTTGCCGCTGACCGCGCGCAGGTGTTGTCCCGTGCCCGCGCCGCCGGTGTGACGCGGCAGGTGGTGCCGGCCATCCACCAGCCGGGCTGGGAGTTCCTGCGCGCCCTGTGCCGCTGGGAGGCGGATCTGCTGCCCGCCCTGGGCATGCATCCCATCTATCTCGACATCCACCGGCCGGAGCATCTGACGGAGTTACGGGAGTTGCTGGCCGGGGAGCGGCCGGTGGCGGTGGGCGAGATCGGTCTGGATTACTTCGTCGAGGGACTGGATCAGGCGGCGCAGCAGGCGCTGTTCGAGGCACAGCTGCGCCTTGCCGAGGAATTTGCCCTGCCGGTGTTGCTGCACGTGCGCAAGGCCCACGATCAGGTGCTCGCCACCCTGCGTCGGCTCAAGTTCGCTCAGGGCGGCATTGCCCACGCCTTTTCCGGCAGCCGCCAGCAGGCGGAGCAGTATCTGGAGCTGGGTTTCAAGCTGGGCTTCGGCGGCACGCTGACCTACGAGCGCTCCAGCCGCATCCGCTCCCTGGCCGCGGAACTGCCGCTGGAGGCCATCGTGCTGGAGACCGATGCCCCCGACATCGTCACCGCCGCCCACCGCGGTGAGCGTAATAGCCCGGAATACCTGCCTGAGGTCCTCACCGCCCTGGCCGGGGTGCGTGGCGCGGATGCGGCGGCCCTGGCGGCGGCCACCACGGCCAACGCCCGTGCCGTGCTGCGGCTGTGATTTTTCTCCTGCCTGTCAACCGTTGGGGAAGCGGCGCGTTACTTGTCACTGTAAGACGACTTTTCTCCCAACTCTGAGGATACGACCATGAAAAACTTCACCCGCTCCCTGTTGGCCGCCGGCCTGGTTTCCGCCCTGTTGGCCGCCCCTGCCTGGGCCGAGGATGCGGTCACGCCGTTGCGTGATCAGGACCAGCTCCGCACCCAGGACCAGCTCCGTACCCAGGACCAGCTCCGTACCCAGGACCAGCTCCGTACCCAGGACCAGCTCCGTACCCAGGACCAGCTCCGCACTCGGGATGAAACGGGCACCCAGGAGCAGACGCGTACCCGTACCCAGGAACGCGTGCACCAGCCCGATGTGGAACAGGCCAAGCGTGCGGAGAACCAGAAGCGCCTGGAAAAGCAGCTCAATGACGGCAGTGCCGCCGGCCAGAAGGGTGGTAACGGCAAAGGCATGAGCGGCAACGGCCAGATGGGCGGTGGCCGCATGGGTGGTGGCGCCGGTATGGGTGCCGGTGGTGGCAAGGCTCGCTAAGAACGTGGGCACGGTACCGGCAGCGCGAGGTGTGCTGCCGGCCGGTGGTGCGGAAGGAGGATGCCCTGGATTCCAATGCGCAGATGAACCGCTTTCTTGCCGGTATCGAAGGGCGCGCCTTCCGCATCGCCTGGTTTGCCACCGGCAACCGCGACGATGCGCTGGAGCTGGTGCAGGAGGCGATGATCACGCTGGTGCAGCGCTATGGCGGGCGCGAGGCGGCGGAGTGGCCACCGCTGTTTCACACCATACTGCAGAGCCGCATCCGTGACTGGTATCGCCGTGACAAGGTACGGTCGCGCCTGCGCGTCTGGTTCGGGCGCACGGCGGAGGACGAGGACGACCCGTTGGTGTCCTTCCCGGCCGACCCGGCCGGCGAGCCGGAGCGGCAGATGGATGGGCAGCAGACCTTGAGCGCCATCGAGCGCGCCGTGCGCGCGCTGCCGCTGCGCCAGCAGCAGACATTCCTGCTGCGCGCCTGGGAGGGCCTGGACACGGCGCAGACCGCCGCGGCCATGGGAATATCCGAAGGCAGTGTGAAGACCCATTATTCCCGCGCCGTGCAGACGCTGCGCGAACAGCTGGAGGAGTACCGCCATGCATGACGATGACCGGCAGATGATCGAGCAGGTGCGCGCCGCGCTGGATGAGGGCGTGGCGCAACTGGACGGCGCCACACGCTCCCGTCTGGCCCAGGCGCGGGCACGGGCGCTGCAAACGCAACACACGGCCTGGCGCTGGTGGTTGCCAGCGGGCGGTGCGGTATTCGCTTCGGTGCTGGCCGCCGCCTTGTGGCTGGGACAGCCGGCGCCGCTGCCGGGCAACGGCTTCGACACTGTGGCGGATTTCGAGCTGCTGACGGCGGCCGAGCCGCTCGATCTGTATGAGCAACTGGATTTCTACCAGTGGCTGGAAGAGGAAGGCCCGCATGCGGGTTGAACCGTGGGCCGTGCTGCTGCTGGTGTTTTCCGCGGCGGTGATCGCTGCGGAGGAGGCGCCGACGCCGGAGCTGCTGGATTTTCTCGGCAGTTTTGAGACCGCCGACGGCGCCTGGGTGGACCCGACAGAACTTGAATTGCCTGCGCCGGAAGACAAGACGGCACAGGGTGGAGGGCAGGAACAATGATGAACAGACGCACGATGCTGGTATGGCTGGCCCTGTGGCTGCCGGCACTGGTCCTGGCGGCACCGGCCTGGAACGAGCTGGACACGGCGGAGCAGGTGCTGCTCAAGTCCTATGCCGGTCGTTGGGACAGTCTGGATGCGGAGCAGCGCGAGCGCCTGCACAGGGGCGCGCAGCGCTGGCAGGCGATGACGCCGCAGCAGCGTGCGCTGGCGCAGGAGAGTTTCCAGCGCTGGCGCGCACTGGAGCCGGAGCGGCAGGCGCAGATTCGTGAGCGCTATCAGCAATTCCGCGAACTACCGCCGGCTGAGCAGGAACGCCTGCGCCAGCGCGCCCAGTGGTTCCGCGAACTGCCGGCGGAGCAGCGGCAGAATCTGCGCCAGCGCTGGGAGGAGATGAGCCCCGCGCAGCGTCAGGAGGTACAGGAGCGGGCACGGCAGCGCCGCGAGGAGGCGATGCCGGAACGGCGCGATCGCCCCATGCGCGATCGTATGGAGCAGCGGCGCGACTTCGGCGGCGGCATGGGGGGGAGACGTTGAAATGAGGTTACTGGCAATGGTGAGGCATCCGGCGTGGATCATGGCGGCGGCGCTGACGGCAGCCCCCCTGATGGCGGCAGAATCCGGTTACAGCCTGAGTATCGGCGGCGAATACACGCGTGGTGATTACGGCACCGGCAGCGATACCAGTCTGCTGTCGCTGCCGGTGGCACTGGAATATACCGAGGCGCGCTATGCCTGGTCGCTGTCCGTGCCTTATCTGTGGGTTTCGGGGCCGGGCGATGTGGTGGTGAGCGGCAGCGGCATGGGACGGCTCAGTCCAACCAAGACCACCACCAGCACACGCACCGACAGCGGTCTGGGTGACGTCCGCGTTGCCGGCACCGTGCGGCTGTGGGAAGAGACCGCGCAGCGCCCCTGGGCCGCGCTGACCGCCAAGGCAAAATTCGGTACGGCCGACGAAACGCGCCGTCTCGGCACCGGCGCCAACGACTATGCGCTGCAACTGGAACTGGCCAAGGACGCGCTGTATGGGCAGGTGGGCTACAAGTGGCTGGGTGACCCGCCGGGTGTCGATTACCACAACATCGGCTATGGCGCCGTCGGCTTCACCTTTCCCGTCGGCCGCGCCGACGGTGGTGTGGAGTGGTACGGCGAGCAGGCGCCGCTGGAGGGTGTCGATGGCAAGCGTGAGCTGACGCTGTACCTGGCGCAGGATGTGGACCGCAGGACGCGGCTGATCGGCCATGTGCTAAAGGGTCTGAGCGATGCCAGCCCGGATTGGGGGGTGGGGGTGAAGCTGCGGTTCGCGCTGTAGGCGCCGCATGCTAAGGTGTGCCGATGGAGCGGCCCACCGAAAACAAAAAATCCATCTATGCCTGGTCGCTGTACGACTGGGGCAACTCCGCCTTCGCCACCACGGTGATGGCCGGCTTTTTTCCACTCTTCTTCAAGCAGTACTGGAGCGCCGGCAGTGACGTCACCGAGAGCACCTTTCAGCTCGGCGTGGCCAATTCCCTGGCCAGCCTGCTCATCATCTTCATCGCCCCGGCCCTGGGCGCCATCGCCGATCAGGGACGGACGCGCAAGGGCTTTCTCTACGCCTTCACCGCCCTCGGCGTCGGCATGACCGGCGGGCTATATTTCGTCGCCCAGGGGCAGTGGCTGCTGGCGGCGCTGCTGTACGTCGGCGCCTCCATCGGTTTCTTCGCCAGCCTGATCTTCTATGACGCGCTGATCGTGGCGGTGACCGTGCCGTCGCGCTACGACCGCGTCTCCGCCCTCGGTTTTGCCCTCGGCTATCTGGGCGGCGGCCTGCTGTTCGCGCTCAACGTGGCGATGACCCTGCAGCCGCACTGGTTCGGCCTGGCCGATGCCGCGACGGCGGTACGGGTGTCGTTTCTCACCGTCGCCGTGTGGTGGGCGCTGTTCACCCTGCCGCTGGCCTGGTGGGTGCCGGAGCCGCCGGGCAATGGCCGCAGCGGACTGGCGGCGGTGGCCGGCGGTTTTCGCCAGTTGCGCGCTACCTTCCGCGAGATACGGCGTCTGCGTCACGTCGGCCTGTTCCTGCTCGCCTACTGGTGCTACATCGATGCGGTGGACACCATCATCCGCATGGCGGTGGATTACGGCCTGGCCATCGGTCTTGCCGCCGAGAGCCTGATCGTTGCCCTGCTCATCACCCAGTTCGTCGGTTTTCCCGCGGCCGTGGCCTTTGGCCGGCTGGGCGAGCGTTTTGGCCCCAAGGCCGGCATCTACGTGGCCATCGCCGTGTACTGTCTGGTGGTGTTGTGGGCGACGCGCATGGAGAGCGAGGCCGAGTTCTACGTCCTGGCGGTGGTCATCGGTCTGGTGCAGGGTGGCATTCAATCGCTCAGCCGTTCCCTCTACGCGCGTCTGATCCCGGCCGACAAGAGCGCCGAGTTTTTCGGCTTCTACAACATGCTGGGTAAGTTCGCCGCCGTGGTGGGACCGATCATGGTGGGCTGGGTGTCCCTGGCCAGCGGTGAGCCGCGCCTGTCGCTGCTGTCGCTGCTGATCCTGTTTGCCCTGGGGGCCTGGTTCCTCAGCCGGGTGGACATGAGCCAGGGGGCGCGCATGGCGCGGACACTGGAGTAAGCGCTACTATGAATACAGATATTTCAGGATGAAATTTGCATGAATCCGGCAACCGTACTCGGCATGTTTGGCGGCATCATTCTGCTTGCCGTGACCATCGCGCTCACCGCCGATGACTACGGCGCCTTCTGGAATCTGCCCGGCCTCGGCATCGTGCTGGGTGGTACCATCGCGGCCACCCTGGTGAGCTATCCGCTGCACGAGGTGTTGCGCGTGTTCCGGGTGTTCATCATCGTGTTGCGTCACGAACGCTACTATGCCAAGGAAGACATGGAAGAGATCGTCGCCGTGTCGCGCCAGTGGTTCAAGGGCAACCTGGCCGCCATCGAGACGCGCCTCGATGAAATCCGCAATCCCTACCTGCGCATGGGCATTCAGCTGGTCATCGATGACACGCCGCTGGATGACATCCTCACCCTGCTGCAATGGCGCATGACGCGCCTGCGCGCCAAGGAAACCGCCGAGGCGCAGGTGTTCCGCACCATGGCCATGTACGCGCCGGCCTTCGGCATGCTCGGCACCCTGGTGGGGTTGATCAACATGCTGTTCGGCATGGAGGGCTCTGATTTCGCGCTGATTGGTGTCAATCTGGCCATCGCCCTGATCACCACCTTCTATGGCATCATTCTCGCCAACCTGGTGTTCAAGCCCATTGCCATCAAGATGGAACGCCGCACCGAGCAGCGGGTGATGCTGATGAACATGGTGCTGGAGGGGATCACGCTGATGAGCAAGGGGCGCTCGCCGGCCTACATCCGCGAAACCCTCAAGTCCTTCATGGCGCGTTACGAGGACGAAATCCGCCAGTAGCGGAGTACGGCCATGACGCAGCCCGACAACCACCCCCCCCATGTCGCCACCAACGGCAACGGCATGCCGATGCCGGAGGACGAGTACAAACTCGATGCCGATCGTCTGCGCGCCGAGCTGGAAGAGGCGCGGCGCACACCGTTGCCCTGGGCACAGACCCATGAGCCGCGGCCCGACTCCACCTACGAGGACGACAACGCGTGGGTGTTCACCTACATCGATATGCTCACCCTGATCCTCACCATGTTCGTGGTGATGCTGGCCTACGCCAAGACCGACTCCGAGGCCTACCGCGAGTTGTCCGAGGCGGTATCGCGCGAGATGGGGCGGGTGGTGCAGCCGGAGGCGCCGCCGGTGAGCGAGGAGCAGGCCCTGGCGGAACAGTTGAGCCGCACCATCGTGCAGCAGGGGCTGGGTGACAATGTGGAACTGCTTACCCAGGCCGGCAGCATCGAACTGCGGCTGAAGGAGAGCATACTGTTTGCCACCGGTCGTGCCGATCTGCGCGCTGAAGGCCGCAGCCTGCTGGATAAACTGGTGCCGCTGCTGCGCCAGGACGGTCATGCCATTGCGGTGGAGGGACATACCGACAATGTGCCCATTGCCACCGAGATGTTTCCCTCCAACTGGGAATTGTCGGCGGCGCGTGCCACCAACGTCGTGCGCCACCTGATCGGCCAGGGTGTGACGGCGGGGAAGCTGCGTGCCATCGGCTATGCCGACACCCGCCCGCTGGAGGACAACGCCAGCGCTGCAGGGCGGGCGGTGAACCGGCGCGTCTCCATCGTCATCACGATGACCGCAGCGCCTGATGACAGCGGACGGTAAGCAGGATGGGATGGGCGTGGTTGCTGGCGGTATTGGCCGCAGGCGGGGTGATGGCGGGCGCTGCGCATGCCGCCGGTGACGAGGCGCGGGCCAATGGCGCCGATGTGGATGTGGTGTATGAACTGGCGCCCTACTACAGCAGTATCGGCGTTTATGTGCCCCTGACCGGGCAGCCGGTGCAGAAGCTTGGCACCGCCACGGAGCTGCAAATCTATCGCACCCTGCTGCTCGATGCCTTCAGGCCGCGTTTCATGCTGCTGGAGGCCAGCGTCTATCCTCTGCCGCTGGCCGGTGTGTACCTGAAGAAAAATCACCGCGGCATCTACGATAGCGCCGATGTCGGCAATGGTTTCAATCTCATCGCGTCGGTCACGGCAGGCTTTGAGGAACCCTATGCGCTGTCTGTTTTTTTCGGCAACGTGGTGGACTACGCCGCACCGGAGGCGATGCGCGGCGAGATCAATCGGGGCCACGTCGGTTATCTGCTCAGCGCCGGCAATTACCATATCAAGGCCAATGAGCTGATCGAGGACGACTGGTTCGAGCTGGAATACAAACTCAAGAGCGACCGGCATTACCGCGATCACCGCCTCAGCATGAGCTATCGCATCGGCATCAAGCTGCACCACAATCCGCATATCACCGACGTGGTCTATCTCGGGCTGCGCCGCAATCATCTCGATTACGACACGCCGACCCGCTGGTTGCCCCTGCTGGAGAACAGCAATATCGCCTACCGCATCAGCGCCGACACACGCGATTTGGTGCTGGTGGATCAGGAGGTCACGGTAGGCAAGAAATGGCCGCTCAAACGCCATGGTGCAGCATTGGCGCTGGAGGTGGGTGTGGTGTGGTACAGCAATCGAAAATACAGCGGCGCGCTGGCCGATGCAGGACGGGATCACCTGACAGTGGTATTGCGGCCCACCCTCGAGTTCTGAGTGGGGTGCCCGGCGCTACTGACTGGTGGATTCGGTTGTGACAGCGGATGAATACACGGCGTAATTGTTCTTGCCCTTGCGCTTGACCGCATACATGGCCTGGTCGGCATAACTTACCAGGCTTTCCAGGCTGTCGGCATGCAACGGATAGAGGCTGATGCCGATGCTGGCGCCGATATGGAATTCGTGGCCGGCGAGGTGGAACGGCGTGCACAGACTGCCGATGATCTTGCCGGCGACGGCCTCGGCATTGATGGGGGCGGAGATGTTGCGCAGGACGACGGTGAATTCGTCGCCGCCCATGCGCGCCACGGTGTCGGAGTCGCGGATACACGCCTGCAGGCGTTGCCCCACCTCGCGCAGCAGCTGATCACCGATGTCGTGGCCACAGGTGTCGTTGACCTCCTTGAAGCCGTCCAGGTCGAGGAACAACAGGCCGACGGCGCCGCCGTTACGGCGCGCGCTGGCGATGGCGCGCTCCAGCCGGTCGAAGAACAGCGGACGGTTGGGCAGATTGGTCAGCACATCGAAGTGCGCCAGGTGCTCCAGTCGCGCCTCCAGTTCCTTGCGTGTGCTGATGTCGTGCTTGATGGCGACGTAATGGATGATGTTGTTCTGGCTGTCATGCACCGGCGCGATGGCCATGATCTCGGTATATAGCGAGCCATCCTTGCGGCGGTTGACGATCTCCCCGCGCCAGGCCTTGCCTGCGGTGATGGTACTCCACAGCTGGCGGTAAAATTCGGCGCCCTGCTGGCCGCTCTTGAGAATGCTGGGGCGCTGGCCGATGACCTCGTCCGCCTGGAACCCGGTCATCTGGGTGAAGGCGGGGTTGACGTATTCGATGATACCGTTCGGATCGGCGATGACGACCGCCTCGGCGGCCGCCTCGATGGCGACGCTGCGGGTGTTCAGCGCCTCACGGATGCGGCGTTGTTCGGTGATGTCGCGGGTGATGCCGAGGATACCGCTGGGCTGGCCTGCGGCGTCATGCATGATGCTGATGCGCACATCGGTCCATACGGTGGAGCCGTCCTTGCACGGCTGTTCCAGCTCCCAGTGATGGCGCAAGACCTCGCCGGTTTCCAGCAGGTGGCGGATGCCGGCGGCGGCCTGGGCTGCCGATTCCGGCATCAGCGCCTGCTCCACCGTCTGCGTCATCACCTCGTCCACGGTATAGCCGCGCAGCCGCTCCACCGACGGGCTGACATAGGTGAAGTTCCCCTGCAGGTCCATGGTCCAGATCACGTCGAAGGCATTCTCGGCCAGCAGACGGTAGTGTTGCTCGCTGTTGCGCAGCGCCTGTTCGATGAGTTTACGCTCGGTGATGTCGTTGAAGGAGACGAAGGCCGCCGGCTTGCCGTCGAAGGTGGTGAGGGCCGCAGAAAGATAGACCCAGAAGTCGTTGCCGTGGTCGTCCTTGAGCTGGGCCTCGAAGTCATGCACGTGGCCCTGGCTGCGCAACTGCGCCAGCATCGCCGTGCGCTGCGCCGGGTCGGTCCAGTAGTTCGGTGCGCTGCGGCCGACGGCGTCGGCCTTGCGGATGTTGAAGTGCTGTTCGGCGCGGCTGTTGATATAGAGCACATTGTTGTCGGCCAGGCCGGTGACCACCACCGGGAAGGGGGCCGTTTCGGTCAGCGTGCGATAGTTCTGTTCCGAGGCAAGCAATTGTTCCTGTAGGCGGTTGCGTTCGGTAATGTCGAGGGCGAGGCAGACCACGCCACTGAGGTGACCATCGCTATCGCGCAGTACGGCGTTCATCCATTCGCACAGGATCTGCTCACCGGAGCGGGTCAGGTTCCAGTTGCGCGAGTTACTGCCGGCATCATCATCGATGGCCTGCCGTATGGCGTGCTGCACTTGCTCCTGTTCGCCGCCCGGCACCATCAGCTCGAGGAAGTTGCGGCCCATCACCTCTTCGGCACGCCAGCCGAAGATGCGTTCCGCCTGCCGGTTCCAGGCGGTGATGCGCAGCTGTTCGTCGGCGACCAGAATGGCCATGGGCGCGTTCTGATACACCACGCGGTAGCGCTGTTCGCTGGCGCGCAGGCGTTGGTTGAGGCGCATGATGTACAGAATGATGGCGCCGCCGAACAGGGTGACCAGGGCGCCGAGTCCGACGGTCCAGTAAAACAGCGTGAGGTCTACCTGCGGGTCGGGGTCGAACAGGAAACCGGCAAAGTCATAGTCGTGCGGCAGCATGCCCAGATTGGCATAGCTGGCGGCGATGTGTTTCCAGCGCCAGGGGTTCATGTAACCCAGTTCCACCAGGTCGGGCAGGATCAGGCGCTGCATGGCGCGCGCCTCGTACAGCAGGTGGTCGCGGCTCTTGCCGGGGTTGTACTGACGCTGGATCAGCTCGGCCATGGCCTCCGGGTGGCTCAGGGCGTAGGTCCAGCCACGCAGGGTGGCGTCGCGGAAGGCCTTGACCCGTTCCGGCTGACTCTCCGCCAGCTGTCGGCTGGTGAACAGGCTGTCGCCGTAGAAGTCGATGCCGGCGGAACGCGGCGTGATCTCCAGATAGTCGATCTTGCGTTGCAAAAGCTCGTAGGGTTCATCGGTGGAGTAGGCGGCGACGGCGGCGACGCGCCCTTTCAGCATATCGTGCAGATGTTCGCGGCGCGGCTCCATGATGAAATCGTCGGGCGACAGGCCCAGCGCCTGAATGAAGGCGAACAGCTCGTGTTCGTGGGGGACGATCTGGATGGTCTTGCCGATGAGGTCGTGCACCGAATCCACGTCGGGGCGGCGCTGGGCCAGCAGGATCAGCGGCGAGTGCTGGAATATCACCGCCACCGCCACCACCGGCTGGCCAGCGGCGTGGGCCAGGATCAGCTCCGAGGCGCCGACGCCGAAGTCGGCCTTGCCGGCCACGACGTCGGCCACCGGGTCGCGCTCGGGATGGCCCTCGCGGATGGTGACGTCGAAGCCGGCATCGCGGTAGTAGCCCTGTTCCAGGGCGGCGTAGTAGCCGGCAAACTGAAACTGGTGGTACCACTTCAATTGCAGGCTGACCGGTTGCAGCGCCAGGCGCTCCGCCTGTGCCGTGGCGCTCAGGCACAGCAGCAGTGGTAGCAGTCGAAGCAGGAAGCGCGACGCGGTCATTGTTTACAGCTTGCCCTGGCCAAGTCTGTGGCGGTCCGAAGAGTTCTTACTTTACCTGCTCCGGCCGGGCTTGTCCGCCGCAAGAAGGGGGGAGAGTGCGGCTGTCGGAATGTGGTGCCGAGGGTCGGAATCGAACCGACACGGGGTTGCCCCCGGCAGATTTTGAGTTTCATTCAAAATCAATAAGTTATTGATTGACAACGATTGTCATTGTTTGTCTATGTTGCATGCTTTCTATTATTTTTCATTGGGTTACGTTGTTCTTCGTTTGTTTATCTTTGCTGCCTAGTGTACCGCCAGTGTACCGCACTGTTCTGGAAATTAACTGATAGCAATCGTGGTGTTTTTTCGCTTGACGTTAATTGCGCACGAAGCTAAAACTTGAAACAAGCTTTGGCCTGCCCCAGGTTCTGCGTACACCCGCCTAAGCTAAATTAGCTTGCCTCTCGTACTCCATCGGACTCAGGTAGCCCAAGGTCGAGTGCCGCCGACGGGGATTGTAGAACAGCTCGATGTAGT
>NZ_JBLJDO010000015.1:0-63844 GCF_059410345.1 Sulfurivermis sp.
CGCCAGATCACGGGCCAGCACGTCCAAGTACATCTCATTTAGGTCTTTCATTTTCTTCTCCTTGCGCCGAAGCGCATAACAAGTCAATGCAGCGGATTCGCTGCGCTCACCGCTGATTTCCAGCGTTGTGCGCCTTACAGCGCGCTGCCAGTTCTGCAAGCCACTTCGCCAGCTCGGGCGGGGTGTGCTCGCGCTCTGCCTTCGTTATGTGCGGACGGTAGTCGGTGCGCTTCCGGCTCTGCACTACATAGTCCGCCTCGCCCATCGTGTAGGGCATGTCCGGTATTTGGCCGGGTTCGCAGCCCACCACATAAAACCATGTGTCCTTCTCTGCCTTGTGGCCCCACCACTTCTGCGGCGCGGCCAGCGTCCAACCGCCAAAGGAATCCCGGCTGCCAGGTGCAGGCAGGCCCTGTGCGCTCCACAGCGTCGAGCCGGCCGGGTGTTCCAGCACGCCGCCAAACTCGCGCACCAGGGCCACAGCCAGGCGGGCAAGGTTGCGCTCGTCGGGCCTCGGGTTCGCAAAGGCCCGCAGCCGTCCCCATGCGCGGCAGGGCGGGTGCGCCACAACCGGGTGCGGCCCGTCGTAGGTTCTGGCGTCCCGCTCCATGTCGTACACGTCACAGTCCGGCAGCGCCTTGTAATGGCTGTCGGCGCGTGCAAAAAGCACAGCTACGGTCATCTCGTTTCTCCAACGTCGGCGCACAACCCGGCGGTCGTGCGGGACTGGCCGCCTGCGGCGTCCAGCCCCACACCTTTGTCGTTATGCGGCTCGCTTGTTCGGGTCGAGCCAGTAGGCTACCAGCAGCCAAAGTGCCACGTTCGCATCGCTCACCAGAAGCCAGTACCAATCCGGGTTTTTGGTCAGCGCAGCCATGATCGTTCCGGCCATGCAAAATGCAAAAGCCATCAGGTAATTCGGTGCTGCAAAAAACATCTTGGTTAACATTCGTTCCTCCATTTAGTCCGCCGCATAACACGGCGTGCAAGCGGGACCTGCTTTCAGCCGGCCCCTTCACTCAGCGTTATGCGTCAGTTGATGGGTTTCACTTCGTTCCACCCATCCTACGTTTGGCGTCGTAGTTCAGCGCCGCGACGATGCGCCTGAGTTGTTCCGGGGTGGCCCATTCATACCTGTCCACCGTGAACATCTTCCGGGCCATGCCATCGGCGTATTCGTCCGGCCTGTTGGCGGCGGCGAGCTGCGCGCGGACCTTCGCCACCAGCGCCTGCTTGTCCGCCGCTGGCGTGGGCCGGCCGGGCCGCTTGAAGGTGGCGCCGCAGCGTGCCAGGTGCTGGATGACCTTTTGCCGGCCATAGCCGTCCAGATCGGAGGATGACCGCACGCGGGCAATGACCCACAGCATGTCGCGGTAAGCGCTGTTCGGGTTCTTGTCCGCCGGGTCCATGCCGAGCTGCTTGGCGCCCATATGGATCTTCGCCAGCTCGGTGCGCCGGGCCTGCTGGGCGTCAGGCTTTGGCATCGTTCACCATCTCCACAAAGGCTTCCTGCTGGCTGCCCTTGGCCGCCACTTCGCGGTCGTGGGTTTCCCGGTCGATAACTTGGATGTGGTCGTTGTGCTTTTTCAAATGGCGGATGAAGGCGGCAGGCGTGCCCCAGGTGGTCATGTAGTAGCGCCTCTTGTCGTAATATCCATCGGCCCGACAGCGACGCTTGCCGATAGCCTTCTCCATTGCCTTCACAAATTTCGGCGGGTAGCGCGTCTTGTCGACGGGCCGATAAAACCGCACCGCCTGTTCTGGGTAGGTGCCGTCTTCCGCTGACAGGAACCACGCACCGGCCAGCACGCCGTCCACAAAGAGCCGAATACCCAGCCTGTTTATTGACGCGCGCACCAGGCTGGCGTAGACCACGAAGCCATCGCAGCGCAGATAGACGCCATCGAACAGGCGGGACAGCTGCTTCTCCACCTCCTGCCATTGCTCTTTCGTCGGGTGCTGTTTCATCGCGTCGTCTCCGTTCGTCCAGGCTGATAACCGTCAGGCCGCCCGCGCCAGCCTGGTGTGGCGTGCGGCCGGGGTGGGGTTGCGCTGCGGCTCCTGCGGATCGCTGGCCTTGGCCTGGTGGGCCACGGCCAGGGTGCGGATGGCGATCACGCCCATGATCTGGAACAGCACCAGGGCGATGGCCTGCATGGCGATCACCGCCTGCCGCTGCCAGCTCATGCGCACCGGCTCGGCGGCTGCGGCGATCACCGCCGTCAGCTCGCTGCGCGCGGTGTCAAGGCGGGCCTGGGTGGCGTCGATGCGCTGCGCCCAGCCGACGCGGGCCGCGGAGTTTTTGAGATAGGCATTAAGGGCCGTTTCAAGGCTGGTTATCTCGGCGGCCAAGGCGGCGCGGCGCTCGACGTTGGCAACGGCGCTGCGATCAGTGGCCTGCCATTCGGCGATGAGCGGCGCGCTGACCTGGTACAGCGGGCCGGCCAGCACCAACACGGTGGCAACAAGGGCCAGGGCGCGCTGGGCGGCGTGACGGCTGGACCAGAGCCACAGGGCGGCGCCTTCGAGCAGCAGGGACCAGGCCCAGCCGGTGGCCCGGTCGACGTGCTCCGACCAGAACAGGATGGCGTGGTACTGCATCAGGCCGATGGCGGCCACCAGCAGGATCAGGGCTGTGATGTTGCGTGTGTTCATGATGTACCCCCGTTGCGTTGGTTGTGCACGTCTGCCCGTGCTGCCTCACCACTTGGCAGGTGACGCACCCCGGCGATTACGCTTTGCGCTTTTTGGCGCGGGCGACACGCTGAGGGGCTGAACTCTTTACCGCCGCCTCGGCGGCCTTGCAGATCGCGGCGCTGAGCGGCCCGGTGGCGGACAAGCTGGAGCCAAGGTGGCGCTGCATGGCATCCTCCGGGCGCGGCGCGCTGTGGACGGCGACGGAGATGCCCAGCGGATTGATCCAGATGCTCACCCAGTTGCCGGCATCCACCTGCTCGGCGATGCGCTGCGCAGCCTCGGCATCGATCTCGTAGCGGTTCATGCGACGGCCTTGATGACGAAGTTGCGCCAGGCGTCGGGCTGGCCACGACGCTCGCGCTTGAGGCGCTCGGCGAGCTTTTTGACTGACTTGGTGACCGCGTCACGGTCACCCCGCGTGGCGCCGGCCATCACCTCATTGCCCGGCAGCATCACCCGGTAGGCGTACCGGGCACCTTCCAGCCGTGGCGCCCAAGGCGCGTCGGCGTAGGGAACGATCTCGATCTCTGCGGTGTTCATGCTGCCTTCTCCGCCACGTTCTCGGCCTCGGCCAGCAGAGCGTTGACCAGTTTGTCCACCTCGCCATCCACCGGCTTGATCACCACGGCCTCGCCGTCGTCGGTGATGGTGATGCCGAGCCGCTTGAGATCGCCGGCGCTGAGGTCGTACACGGATGGCTTATGTACGCTCTCGGTGATTCGGATCAGAAGTTCGACCTGGTCTTTCGGCAGCAGCTTGCGCATGCGGGCGATCACGGCCTCTTCGTCCTCGATCACCACCTTGCCCTTTTGCTTCATGTAACCGACACGGACGCCGGCGATAGTGATGGTCTTGGGTTTGGTGAACAGCTCCGGCGCTGCCTCGACGGCCGCATAGAGCTTGCTGTGGGCCTCGCTGGTCTTGCCAACCGCCTCGCGTATCAGCGGCAGGGCCGGGTGCTTGACGCGCTCCAGCTCCTCCTGGAGGCGGCTGACGACGCCGGAGAGATAGGCCCGCGCCTCGGCGTAGTCGCGGGTAAGTTGTTCTATTTCGGTCATGGTGGCCATGTCAGATTGCCTCTTCATTCAACGCGGCCTTGCCGGCATCGGTCAGAATCGCGCCGAAGTACGGCACCTGATCCGTTCCATCGCCGTGATAGGCCTGTGGGTCGCAGATATCAACCAAACCGGGGCGACGCTGATCGATGATCCGCAGCGTTCGAGCCAAGGCGTAGCTATACACATCAGCTCCATCCTCAACGGCGCGCAGCGCCGCCTTTTCGTCTTCAGTAAGCATCGCTGTATCCTCTTACGTCGGTAGTCTGAGCTGCCCGCGCAGATCGGGCAGGCTGGTGTTCTTCATGCGGCTGACCTGGGTGAGCGAGGTCATGGCGCGCTCGTACAAAAAGACGCAGGTGTCGTTCAGCTCGGCTTCGCTCTCGGCGATGAAGTAGCCATCGCGCGGGTGGGCGCAGACGTGGTGCCCAGCCATGCGCAGCTCTACCACCAGATCACGCAGCCGCCGTTCTGCCACCGGGCCGCTGGCCCGGCCGGTGATCTCCATCACCAGCACGTCGGCGCGGGCGCCGTTGCCCTGGCCGATGTGGCGCGATAACGCCTTGAGTACGTCGTCGGTGCTGAACATCACTTCACCTCCTTGGCTGTAAACGTCGGCCGGCGCCGGCCCTCAAACTCACACCATCCCACCTGCACCACCAGCCCAGCGTTGTGCATGAGCAGCATTTCCGTGCGCACCTTCTCTCGCCTTTGTCCGATGCGGTAGGCCACCTCTGGAGTGGTCAGCGGCGTCACGCTGCAACGCAGGCAGGCGAGGATGGCGTCACGCATCAGCGGCTCTCTACCCATTGCACCTGGGCGCCACGCACCCGCGCAGCCATCACCTGTTCGCGGCCGTCTGCCGTGCCACGGGTGACGGTGGCCACGCCACGCAGCGAGGCGCAGCGGCGGCAGGGGGTGATCCAGATGCGCGGGTTGCGCGCGGCGATCTCGACCTTCTCGACCGTGAATCCGTCTTCGGCCAGCTGCAGCGCGGCCTGGTAGGCGACGGTGAGTGTGTCCAGCACGTGGCGGTTGCCCTCGCCGAGGGTACCGGGGTGTTCGATTTGCGGACGGCTCATGGTTATCCCCTCTTGTTGGGGCAGCCGCTGCGGCATGCCCGGTAGAGTTTCACGCGCTGCGCGTTGGTGCTGCGGAACGGCTGGCGCTGGTAGTCGAGACAGACGTGGGCGGGCAGTTCACCGGCCACCGGGCAGATCACGGTGGCGTCGAGCAGCGCACCACGCACGGCCTGTTCAACGGCGGTCAAATCGCCCTTGTAGGTGTGTTTGAGCACGGTGTTGACGACGGCCGGCGAGTAGCCGATACGCTCGGCAGCGGCCTTCTGGCTGCTCGCGTCGCACTGCTCAGCGAGCACCAGCACCCAGTTGGGGATGTCGTCGCCCCAGGCGGCACGTGCGGCGTCGGCGTTGGTTTTCATGACGGCGCTCATGCCGCACCTGCCTTGCCGGTCCAGACGACCTTTCCAGTATTCGGATCGAACACCTGGGGGATCTGTTGGATCACCGGCGGACGCGGGCCGGTATTTTTCACCAGGCGCCAGGCGCCGCCGCGCTGGCGCTGGACGATGTAGCCGGCCTTGGCCAGGTACTTGAGGTACTCGCGGGCGGAACCGAGCTTGATGGCGCAGTCTTCGGTGGTGGCGTGGACGATGAGGTCTTGCGTGGCGAAGCTGCCGAGGATGCGCATGGTCCGCCACAGCTGTTCGCGGATGCAGCCCTGGCGCGATTCCTCGCCCTTGGCATTGATACGCGGGGCATCAACACCGATGTCGTTGATCAGGGCGTAGCGGGCCTTGGCGATGTGGCCGCCCTGGCGCTGGCTGGCGTTGACGCGCTCCACGTAGCCGCCCTTGGTCAGGGCGGCGACATAGCCGTGGATGGTCGCGTCGCAGACGCGGGTGCGGTCTTCCAGCTCGCTGATCCCGAACTCGCGCAGTTCGCGCATCACGGTCCACAGCGCCTGGCGCATGTCGTGCTGGCCGTTGACGCTGACCAGGTGGACGGGTTTGCCTCCGGTGCGTCCCATCGTCAGACCCTCCGCTTCTGCGCGTGGCCGGTGAAGAAGCCCCGGTTGCCCCAGGCGGCGCGGGTGACCTTGTCCAGGCCCTCGGTGACGGCCAGGTTGTTGAAACGGTCGAGGTTGACGACGATGCGGCGCAGCTCGTGCTTGGAGGCGAGCAGGACCTCCTGCATCAGTTCCTGCTCCACCTGCAGGGCGGGGTAGTACAGGGCGCGCATGTGCTCGGCGTCGTTGAGGTCGGCCGGCTCGGCGGCCACCCATTCCAGGAAGCGGTTGTGCAGGCGCTCCAGGTCGGGGTCGCGGGCGATGTTGGCCTCCAGCAGCTCTTCGCCGATGACCATGATCCCGGTGTGAGAACCTTCGTAGATGTCCTTGACGGTGTTCGGGTAGCCCTTCTTCACGACGTGGTCAAACTCGTCGATGATCAGCGGGCGGCCGGACAGGGCCAGCTGCTGGGAAATCTGATCGACCATGTCGTAGTTGCGGCGCTCGGGCTTGATGCCCATCTCGGACAGGACGGCCTTGAGGAAGGCACCTTCCGGCCAGTTGCTTTTGACCTCGACGTAGTAGGCCTGGTAGCGGTTGGCGACGTAGGCGGCGGCGGTGGATTTGCCGAAGCCTGACGGGCCGTAGAAGCCGATCAGGCCAGGCAGGTGATCACGGCGCTCCATGACACGGCGCATGGCCTGCATGCAGTGGTGCACGTTCTGGAGCGGTGCTACGGTGTTGACGGTCGGTGGTTGGGTCATTATTCTTCCCTCTGTTGTTTACACACTTCTTAAGCCCGCTTCGGCGGGTTTTTTATTGGGCCTCCCGCCACTCGGGCGGGTGACCAAAATCGCTGTAAAAATCCTTCATGGCGCGGTATTCGGATGACTGCTGATAGCCCTCCAGCCAGCGCCGCTCGTTTTCCGTCAGCAGCGTCCCGCGCTCGATGCGCTGTTCCAGGCCGAAGGCGCGGCCGTAGCGCTGCTGCGGTGTTTCGCGCAGCGGCACCACCGGCGCGGCAGCCATGTCGCGCGCCAGTTCGGCGCGGTCGGTTTCGCTGATCGGGGCGGCGCGTTCCGGGGCGCGGCCGTGGCGTGCGGCGGCGGCGAGACCGGCCTGTTCCAGGGCGGGCGTGGTGTGGTTTTCGGTCGGGCGCGGCAGGCTGGTGACGTTGGCGGACTGTTCGATGCGGTGGCGCAGGATGGCACCGGGCACGTCGGCCGTGAGCGCCTTCTTGAAGCGGCGCATCTCCTCGGCCTGCTCGGCGATGAAGCGCTTCTGTTCCTTCTTGGCGACGGTGGCCCACTCGGCGCGGTCGATGCCGGTCAGTTCCGGGGCCTCGGCCCAGCAGATGAAGGTGCCATCGACGTAAACCGCGACACGACCCAGGTCTTGTTCGTCCAGGCGCAGGTGAGCCTTCTGGCCGACGTAGCGGCCCAGGTCCGGGTGGATGTAGTGGCGGTTGTTGTAGCGGATGCCCTTCTTTTCGATGTCGCGCGCGCCGGCGATCTCCAGCAGCAGCATGTCGAGGGCGCGTTCGTCGCCGACGGTGTAGACCCTGCCGGTCCACTCGTTGGCCATCTGCCAGGGCGTCTTGCCGTTGAGGCCGCCGTGTTCGTCGTGGGCGTAGACGTGATCGGCCCACTGGTCCAGCTTCTCCTGCAGCTCGGCGCTGGATAGCTGTACCTCGACCACCTCGCCGGGGGTCATGATGCGGTCGGCAAAGCTCTTGCGGGCCTCGATCACCTTGCGCTCGGCGACGTTGTGGCCGATGAATCCGGGCAGCAGGTCGAGGATGCCGTGGCTCATGGTGCGCATGGCGCGCTCGATGGTGCCCTTCTCCTCGGACGCGAAGGGCATGCAGACCGGATGCTCGATTTCCAGGTCGTTCAACACCCCGTCAAACAGCTCGGAAACGTAGTCCTTGCCGTTGTCTGTCAGCACGGCCTCGGGCTTGCCCCAGGCCAGCAGCGCCCGCCGGAACACCTGGCAGACGGCGGTGGCCTTGGAAGTCTTCGAGACGTAGAACTTGAGGCGGCGGGAATAGCGGTCGATGACGCCCAGGACACTGTGGCGGCCGTCGGTCAGCATCCAGTCACCCGGCGTGGAGTCCATTTCCCACACCTGGTTCAGGCGGGTGATGCCGTCGAAGTGGCTGCCGTGGGCCACCATGTAGACGTTTTTCCAGCGGTCGGGATGGGTCAGGTAGGTCCAGAGCTGGGCGTTTTCCTCGCGGAACACCTTGATGTAGCGCTCCAAGCCGCGCTCGCTGACGATGTCGAGATCAGGGTGGGCCGCTTCCAGGAAGGCCTTGAGCTTTTTGCCGGTGATGTTGGGATGCTTGACCATGCAGCCGAGCACGACCTTGCGCAGCTCGGGGTGGGTGTCGACCTTGCTCTTTCCCTTGTGCTGGCCGTAGTTGTCGACCAGGGCCATGATGCCGCGCAGGCGGTAGTCGTCGTCCCAGCGCTGCAGCGAGGCCTCGGAAAGGTTGCGCAGGCCGCGATAGCGCGGCATGTGATCCATCACGCTTGCGGGGATGGCAAAGCTGCCCTGGTTGAACGCCTCGACGAAGGCCAGACGCGCCCGCTCGCGTGCGCCGCCGTGGCTGCGCAGGTACAGCCAGAACGCCTCCACCACCCACTTCCGCGCCCGTGCCCGCGCCTTGCTGGCGCTTTCCGGCAGGGCGGCAAAGGTTTTGAGCCCCTCTTCCTTGAGGCGCAGCCGCGCTTCGCGCTCGGCCTCTTCCTGGCCAACCGCCGCATCGATGATGGACTGTCGCAAGTCATCTGACGCCGCGACCGTGGCCACGGTCTGCGCGGCAAAGTGCTGCCGGGTTTGCTGGGGGAGGCTGCTGATGTGGTATTCCCAACCCTTGCCGACCGGGCGCTTACGACGCTGCAGCTTCCCTGCATCACCCCACAGATTTACCACGCGGGCGTGGGTCGGCATGCCAGGTAGCCCAGCCAGTTCGGCGGCGCTGTACCACTCCTTGGTCATGATCTGGCCTCCGTGCGCAGTGCTTCCTTGATGACAGGACGGAGAAAGCTGGCCAGCCAGCGCACCAGCGGTGACGCCGGCCCGGCAGGAATGCGAATCACAACCACCCCGCGCAGATGCGCCTGGGTCTCGAAGGGGAGGCTGCTGATGTGGTATTCGTTGCCGCCGCCGCGTCCTGTACGCGGGCGGACGCGCCAATTTCCACGCTTCGCGGCGATATTCACTCCCTGAACTGTGCCCTGCATGCCGGGCAGCCCGGCCAGTTCGGCGGCGCTATACCATTCCTTGGTCATTCCATCTCTCCCATGACCTGCTTGAGCTGCTTGATCTTCTTGGCAGCCTCATCCCGCAGGCGCTCAAGCTTGCCCAGTTCGGCGTTCAGCGCCTCGCGCCCGATGAGCAGCCGACCGCCGCGCACGCCGGTCAGCCAGTTGGTCAGCAGGTGGCTATGGGCGGACTCTTCCAAGGCGGGGACTAGCCAGAACGGCAGGTTGAAGGTGTCGCGCGCCTCGCTTGAGTAGGCGTCGAGCATGTACTTGGTCACATCCGTACCGGTCAGCCGACTCATGCGGCCAGCCAATTCGTAGCGGTCGCCGTCGGCGTCCTTAAGCATCTGGCTGACCAGCCCGGACACCTGCGCCCGGTAATCCAGTCCGGCAGGTATCGGTGCCGCAGCCTGCGGCACCTCAAAGAGGTCCAGGGTCGCTGTGTCACGGGGGCGCCGGGTCATGCCGCCTTCTCCTGTCCATCATTTATGCGGCAATTGACATTGCGGCATCGCGTTTTTGCTGTATCTTTGGCGATAGACTTTTTCCGGTTTCCAGTAGGCCGCCCCATGCGGATCAGGCGCTCGCCGTTCGGTGCGTAGCGGTCTGGAAACAACTCATGCACCGGCACGCCTACAGCCTCCGCCAGAAGCCGCTCCATGCGCGGGTAGGGCCTTGCCAGGGCCGCCTGGGGAGATGAGCGAACCAGGCCAAGATCGCGCCCAAGGGAGGCGAGCGAGCGCCCCTGTAGACCGAGTTGATAAATGACCCATGCGCGCCTCTTGGCGGGGTCTTTGAAGAGCTTCTTCGTGGCGGCATCTATCTTCGTCATGGCGATAGATACTAGCCGCAGTTATTCGGGTTCGTCAAGCATGTATTCGTGATCCGATTCCTGCGTCACGAATATATGCAGATAAAAAACGGTAACTATCTGATATGGCAAGAAAAAAGAGGGAATCAGATCAGCGCGTGGAGAATCGGATCGGCGATCCGATTCCAGCCCCAGGAATCGGATCGCGCATAACTGCCGCAGCCAATCTGTTTACATCACGCATTGATGCGGCATCTTACTGCGGCATATCTTCTGACACCCTGCGGCGGTGGGAGAGGGACGAAACTGTGCCGTCTTTCGATGGGCTTGCGCGCCTTGCCCACGGGGCGAACGTATCTCTTGACTGGCTCGCCACAGGGAAAGGCCCTATGCGTGGTGGCTCAACCACACGTGAAGATGACGGAGATGACTGGGGCGATGGTTCGATCAGCGAGGAACTGACCCGATATGAGGGTGAGCTTGAAAGACTGGACAGGGTTCCTGTCACATCGAAAGATATTCAGGAAAACCAGTCGCTTGCTGACATGCGGAAACAGCTGCAGAGGATTGTTGGCGATCCGTACGTATTCACCAACCTCAGAAATCGCGCCAATCTCATCCTGCGCCTTGCCTTTGTAGACCAAGAGGCTGAGAAGCGCCACGAAGAGCAGCTGCATGAGGCGTTCGGCAAGGTTAAGGATGCTGCCAAGGTAGTCACTGATGCTGCTGACATCCTCGGCTGGCGCCCACCCAGCAGCTTCAGGGAGGCCCTAAAGTCCGCTATCATCGACCACCAGCTTTCGCCGGAAGCGGTATTGCGGCTCATGATGGCTGTCCGCGAGGACTGCGCACCCAGGCCAGATGGCGACAAATCTCCCTACGCTTGGTGAGGCCCTGCGGACTGGCGCTGTCTCCGCCTCAACTTAACTGTCGCTCACGCGTAACCGGCCATTTATGTACTGTCGGCTCACCGTGCATTCAATTCTAATTGAATCGCCGTTAACTCGTTGATTGACGCGACCTTCCCACGATAGCCCGCCCATTCCCATTTAATCCCGGATACCTCAACATAACTGACGGGTCACAGAATGCGCGCCATCCATGGCGCGCCCCCTGCGGGCAATTCCGCCCCGGGCTGCGTTGCTCGGCGAGACAAAGGGGTTTGAAAATCAAAGGCAGGCTCGCCTGCGGTATCGCGCTGGACAGTGTGCGCTGCACGCACACGATTTTGGGTTTTGATTTTGACTTTTGGGGTTCCCCCCGTCTGCCGCGCCGAGCATCGCAGCCCGAATCGGGAGAAGCCCGCAGGGGAGCCGCCAGGGAAGGCGGCTCCTCGCCTTCGTGTCAGGAAGACGCGTAGGCGAGCGCCGATTCGGGCGAGAAGCGCAGGGGACCCGCAGGGCGCGGGAGTCGGGCGGCCTTTCTTTTCGTTAGTTTTCTTTGGCCGAACAAAGAAAAGTAACACGTCGTACGGGGGCGGAACCCCGACTCAAATAATCCGCGCGCAGCGCACAAACCGTTGTGCTGTAACAGCATGATCGAGGCCACGACATGATCCGCCCCGCCACCCCCGAAGACATCGACGCCCTGGTGGCCATCGAAAACCTTTGCTTCGAAACCGACCGCCTGTCGCGGCGCAGCTTCCGCCACATGATCACCAAGGCCCATGCCGCCCTGCTGCTCGACGAAGAGGTGGGTGCGGTGCGCGGTTATGTGCTGCTGCTGTTCAACGCCGGCACCTCGCTGGCGCGCATGTATTCCATCGCCGTACACCCGGAGTTCCGCAGCCGCGGCATCGGCCGCCAGTTGATGATCGCCGCGGAGCAGGCAGCGCTGGCGCAGGATTGTGTCACGCTGCGGCTGGAGGTGCGCATGGATAATGCCTCGTCCATTGCCCTGTACGAATCCATGGGCTATCGCCGCTTCGGTTTTTACGACGACTACTATGAAGATCACATGGACGCGCTGCGCTACGAAAAGCGCCTGGTGCCGTCGCTGCGGCCGGACATGGCGCGGGTGCCCTATTACGAGCAGACTCTGGAGTTTACCTGCGGGCCGGCGGCCCTGATGATGGCCATGGGGGCGCTGGACCCGACCATCGAGCTGAACCGTCGCCTGGAGCTGCGCCTGTGGCGCGAGTCCACCACGGTATTCATGACCTCCGGCCACGGCGGCTGCGGCCCGTTCGGCCTGGCCCTGGCGGCCCACCACCGCGGCTTCGAGGTGGAGGCCTATGTCAATGACGAGGGTGCCCTGTTCGTCGACTCGGTGCGGGCGGAGGAAAAAAAGGAGGTCATTCGTCTGGTGCAGGATGACTTTACCGAGGAGATGGCGCAGGTCGGTGTGCCGCTGCACTACCGTCGTATCTCGGTCAGCGAGATGAAACAGGAATTCGCGCACGGTGCCATCCCGCTGGTGCTGATAAGCTCCTACCGCATCTACCAGGAGAAATTTCCGCACTGGGTGGTGGTGACCGGCTTCGATGACCATTTTATCTATGTGCATGACTCCTTCGTCGATCACGAGAAGGGCAAGACCGTCACCGATTGCGTGAATATGCCCATCCCGCACAAGGATTTCGAGCGCATGGCGCGTTACGGCAAGTCCGGCCAGCGTGCCGTGTTGATTATCCGCAAACCCAAGACAGCCGCGCGCAAACGGACGGCGCGCAAGAGGTCCGCAGCAGCATGACTACACAGATCATCGTGGTGGAGGACACCGCGGACTGGAAATTCGACGGTCTGGACTATCCGGTGGTCAACGTCGATGACTACTTCACCGGCAAGGAATACTTCAATCTCAAGCATGTACAGGTGATCAACCTGTGCCGCAGCTACAAGTATCTCAGTGTGGCCTATTACTGCTCGCTATTGGCCGAGGCGCGCAACCACAAGGTGATACCGTCGGTGAAGAGCATGCTGGATCTGTCCAGCAAGGCCATGTACAGCCTCAATGCCGTCAACCTGGACGAGGAAGTGGCAAAGAGCTTCCGCAAGTACCGCAAGGACAGTCCCGAGCGCGTGTTCGAGATGGATGTGTTCTTCGGCAAGTGCCTGTTCGAGCCCATGGCCGACCTGGCGCGGCAGATCTTCGAGACCTTTCCCTGCCCGCTGTTACGCGTCGGTTTCCGCCGTTCCGAGAGCGTCTGGCACATCGAGTCCATCAAGCCGCTGTCACTGCACAAGCTGGACAGCGAGAACCGCGCCTTTTTCTCCGAGCACCTGCATGGCTATCTGAAGAAGCGCTGGCGCTCGCCCAAGTCGCGCAGCCAGGCGCGTTACGACATGGCGATTCTGTACAACGACGACGACCCCTTGCCGCCGTCCAATCGCAAGGCGCTGCAGCGCTTCATCAAGGCCGGACAGAAGCTGGATGTCGATATCGAGATCATCGATCGCAAGGACTATTCGCGTCTGGCCGAGTACGACGCGCTGTTCATCCGCGAGACCACCAACATCAACCACTACACCTACCGTTTCGCCAAGAAGGCGGAGAGCGAGGGACTGGTGGTGATGGACGACCCGCAGTCGATCCTGCGCTGCACCAACAAGGTCTATCTGGCCGAGCTGCTGCGCGCCAACAAGGTGCCGACGCCGCGCACGGTGATCGCCGGGCGTGGCGACCTCAAGGCGGCGGAGGAGGCCATAGGTTACCCGATGGTGCTCAAGGTACCGGACGGCTCCTTCTCCCGCGGCGTGGTCAAGGCGGAGACGCCGGAGCAGATGCGGCAGGAGGCAGAGTTGTTGTTCAAGAGTTCGGAGCTGATCCTGGCGCAGGAGTATCTCTACACCGAATTCGACTGGCGCATCGGCATCCTCAACCGCAAGGCGATCTTCGCCTGCAAGTACTTCATGTCGAAGAAGCACTGGCAGATCGTGCACCACGAGTCCGACGGCACCTTCGAGGAGGGCGGCTGGAAGACCCTGGCCGTCGAGCAGGCGCCGGCCGAGGTGGTGGCCATTGCCCTCAAGGCGGCCAACCTCATCGGCGATGGCCTCTACGGCGTGGACCTCAAGCAGACCGAACGCGGCATCCATGTCATCGAGGTGAACGATAACCCCAATATCGATGCGGGTGTCGAGGACCAGGTGCTGAAGGAGGACCTGTACCGTCAGATCCTGGCGGAGTTCGTGCGCCGCCTGGAGTTGCAGCACCTGCGCCAGCGCTGAGGCCGAAAGTTTTGCCCGCCGTGATCCCCGAATGCCGGGGCCATCGTATAATGGCCGCCATTGACCCCGCCTTTGTTTCCGGAGAGACCGATGCCCGCTTACCGTTCCTGGACCACCACCCGCGGCCGCAACATGGCCGGCGCCCGCTCCCTGTGGCGCGCCACCGGCATGAAGGACGATGATTTCAACAAGCCGATCATCGCCATCGCCAACTCCTTCACCCAGTTCGTGCCGGGTCATGTGCACCTCAAGGACATGGGCCAGCTGGTGGCGCGCGAGATCGAGGCGGCGGGCGGTGTGGCCAAGGAATTCAATACCATCGCCATCGACGACGGCATCGCCATGGGCCATGGCGGCATGCTCTATTCGTTGCCCAGCCGCGAAATCATCGCCGACAGCGTCGAGTACATGGTGAATGCCCATTGCGCCGACGCGCTGGTGTGCATCAGTAATTGCGACAAGATCACCCCGGGCATGCTCAATGCCGCCCTGCGCCTGAACATCCCCGTCATCTTCGTCTCCGGCGGGCCGATGGAGGCGGGCAAGGCGGTGGTGCACGAAAAGACCCTGGCGCTGGACCTGGTCGATGCCATGATCATGGCCGCCGACTCCAAGGAGAGCGATGCCGACGTGGCGACGGTGGAGCGCAGCGCCTGCCCCACCTGCGGCTCCTGCTCCGGTATGTTCACCGCCAATTCCATGAACTGCCTCACCGAGGCGCTGGGCCTGTCGCTGCCCGGCAACGGCTCGCTGGTGGCGACCCATGCCGATCGCGAGCGTCTGTTCAAGGAGGCCGGCCGCATGATCGTGGCTCTGGCCAAGCGCTGGTACGAGCAGGATGACGCTGCGGTGCTGCCGCGTTCCATCGCCAGCTTCGAGGCCTTCGAGAACGCCATGTGCCTGGACATCGCCATGGGCGGCTCCACCAACACCATCCTGCATCTGCTCGCCGCGGCGGAAGAGGCTGGTGTCAAGTTCACCATGGCCGACATCGATCGCCTGTCGCGCAAGGTGCCGCACCTGTGCAAGGTGGCGCCCTCGATCCAGACCTACCACATGGAAGACGTGCACCGTGCCGGCGGCGTCATTGGCATCCTCGGCGAACTGGACCGTGCCGGTCTGCTGCACAACCAGTGCAAGACGGTGCATGCCGCCACCATGGCCGAGGCCATCGCGCTGTGGGATGTGCGTCTGACCACGGATCAGAAGCGCAAGGATTTCTTTCGTGCTGCCCCCGGCGGCGTGCCCACCACCGTCGCCTTCAGCCAGAGCAAGCGCTATGAAAGCCTGGACGTGGATCGCGAAAAGGGCTGCATCCGCGACGCCGCCCATGCCTACAGCCAGGACGGCGGCCTCGCCGTGCTCTACGGCAATATTGCGTTGGATGGCTGCGTGGTGAAGACCGCCGGCGTCGATGCCTCGATCCTCAAGTTCTCCGGGCCGGCGCGCATCTTCGAAAGCCAGGACAGTGCGGTGGAGGCGATCCTGGCCGATCGCATCAAGGCCGGCGATGTGGTGATCATCCGCTACGAAGGGCCGCGCGGCGGCCCCGGCATGCAGGAGATGCTGTATCCCACCAGCTATCTGAAATCCAAGGGGCTGGGCAAGGCCTGTGCCCTGATCACCGACGGCCGCTTCTCCGGCGGCACCTCCGGCCTGTCCATCGGCCACGTCTCGCCCGAGGCGGCGGAAGGCGGCGCCATCGGCCTCATCGTGGAAGGCGACACCATTGAGATCGACATCCCCAACCGCTCCATCCGCGTCGCCCTCAGCGACGACGAACTGGCCCAGCGCCGCGCGGCGATGGAGGCCAAGGGCAAGGCGGCGTGGAAGCCCGCCAACCGCGAGCGCCCTGTCTCTGCCGCCCTCAAGGCCTATGCCGCGATGACCACCTCCGCCGCGCGCGGTGCGGTGCGCGACGTATCGCAGCTGGATAAGTAAGGCGTCGTGCAGGCCGGACCGGCCCGGCCTGCACGGTCTGTGTCCTTTGCCCTTGGATGTGATGCGATGATCGTACTGAGCAAGTCTTTGGCGGCCTGGACTTCGCCGGCCTTCACCTCGGTATTGAAGGCGGAGATCGAGTCGCTGGACGGTAACAGCCTGCCCCTGCAACAGGGACTGGCGCGTACCAGCTATGCCATCCCCGAGGGCTTTAGCGCCATCATCCTCAACACCACCGAGCTGCCCGACGCGATTCGGGTCAAGGTGGGCCTGTCTTACCGCGGCATCATTCCCGGCTGCAGCTGTGCCGATGACCCGACCCCCGTCGATGAAGTGCCGGAGTATTGCGTGGTGCAGATGGAGATCGACAAGAAGACCGCCGTGACGACGGTGGTATTGCTAGCGGATTAGGCCGCCGCTTCCCAGCCGCTCCGCCAACACCCGCTCCACCGTATCGACGATGGCCTGGGTCTGCGGGTCGATCTCGATGTTGATGCGAGCGCCGGACCGACGTGTGGAGATGTTGGTGCGGGCCAGGGTCTCCGGGATCAGATTGACGCAGAATTCATCGCCGCGCACCTCGCCGATGGTGAGGCTGATGCCGTCGATGCCGATGTAGCCCTTGGTGAAGATATATTTGCGCAGAGCCTCCGGCACGCGGAACCACACCTGACGGTTGTTCTCGCTCTCCAGCACCTGGGTGACCTCCGCCGTGCCCATGATGTGGCCGGACATGGCGTGGCCGCCAATGTCGTCGCCGAAGCGGGCAGCGCGCTCCACGTTGACCCGGTCGCCCACCTGTAACATTCCCAGATTGGTGAGACGCAGGGTTTCGCCCATCAGATCGAAGGAAACCAGTTCGCCGTCGATGGCGGTGACGGTGAGGCAGCAGCCGTTGTGGGCCACCGAGGCACCCGTCTGCAGGCCGGGCAGCAACGCCGCCGGCAGGCGCACGGTATGGGTGCGGAAGTCCTGCTTTTCGACGATGGCGACGATTTCGGCGGTGCCTTGGATGATGCCGGTGAACATGGGATGCTCCGGGTCGATGCGATGCAAGTGGATGATACCACTGTCGTTACCGGCCCATGGATGGGCACGGGCAGTGGAACCCTTTATGATGCTGTCACGCGGGTGTCACATTTCCCGGCTTTAATGTTACCGGTGATTCATCATCAGGTTGCAGAAATATGACAGCCAATTCCATTCTGATTGTCGAAGACGAACCGGCCATCCGCGAGATGGTGGTGATGGCCCTGGAGCGTGCTGGCTACGACATGGCCCAGGCGGCCAGCGCCGAAGAGGCGGAGCGCGTACTCGCCAATGGCCTGCCGTCCCTGATCCTGCTCGACTGGATGTTGCCCGGCATGAGTGGCATCGAACTGGCGCGGCGCCTGCGCCGCGACGAGTATACCCGCGACGTGCCCATCATCATGCTCACCGCCCGCAGCGAAGAGGATGATCGCATCCGCGGCCTGGAAGTGGGCGCCGATGACTATATCGCCAAGCCGTTTTCCACCCGCGAGTTGCAGGCCCGCATCAAGGCGGTGCTGCGCCGCAGCCAGCCCCACGACGATGAGGGGGTGCTGGCGGTGGAGAATCTTAAGGTGGACACCTCCAGCCATCGTGTCAGCGCCGGTGAGCAGGCGGTGGAGATGGGGCCGACCGAATTCCGCCTGCTGCACTTCTTCATGTCGCACCCGGAGCGCGTGTACAGCCGCTCACAGTTGCTGGATATGGTGTGGGGGCGCGGCGCCTACGTGGAGGAGCGTACGGTCGACGTGCACATCCGCCGCCTGCGCAAGGCCTTGGAACCCAGCGGTCACGACAACCTGATCCAGACGGTGCGCGGCGCCGGTTACCGGTTTTCTCAGCAGGTATAATCGGAGGCGTCAGGTCCGCAAATGAACGCGAATGGACGCAGATTTGGCGGCATTTACTGTCGTCAATATGTCAAGAAAGCCGTAGGCAAGGCAGAGATAGCTACCGGCATCCTGCGTATTCATGCGCCCGTGATATATCGGCCATCCATGGACATAAGCTGGAGAGCATGCACCGATTGCGGTGGCTGCATGGGCTTCTTGCCCGGCGTGTTTGGCGTGTCGGCGAGATTGAATTGATGTGCTCAGATTCAATTCTTGATTTGCGTCCATTCGCGTTCCTTTGCGGACTGACCGAGTATTTTCGATAAATGCCCACCAACCCCTGGACTCCCGAGCTGTGGCGCCTGTTGTGGTCGTTCCTGGCGGCAACGCTGCTGGGCGCCGTGCTGGGCAAGTTCTGGCTCGGCTGGGGCCTGGGGTTGGCCGCCTATCTTGGTTTTCACATCTGGCAGTTGCGCCGCCTGGTGAACTGGCTGCGCAGCGGCAAGACGCGCAACATTCCCGAGGCGGGCGGCATCTGGGGCGAGGTGTTTCACTATATCTATGTGCGTCAGCGCAAGCATCAGCAACGCAAGCGGCAACTGGAGGAAATCCTCGAACGGTTCAATGAGGCGACCTCCGCCCTGCCCGACGCCACGGTGGTCATCGGGCGCAAGGACGAGATCCTCTGGTTCAACGAAGCGGCCGCCGGCCTGCTCGGGCTGCACTCATCGCAGGACAAGGGCCAGCCCATCGACAATCTGCTGCGTCACCCCGACTTCATCACCTACCTGAATCAGAACGGGCGCAGCGGCGAACCGCTGCGCATCCCGTCGCCGGTGGATGATGCCATGACACTCAGCATTCACCTGATCAATTACGGCCGCGACCAGCGCCTGCTGGTGGCACGCGACATCAGCCAGCAGCAGCGCCTGGAACAGATGCGGCGCGATTTCGTCGCCAATGTGTCCCATGAGCTGCGTACGCCGCTCACCGTGATCAGTGGTTTTCTGGAAACCCTGATGGACAGTGGTGATGAGTGCGCTGCGCGCTGGCAGCGTTCCCTTGACCTCATGCACCAGCAGGCTGCGCGCATGCAGCATTTGGTGGCCGACCTGCTGATGCTGTCGCGGCTGGAAACGGATCGTTCCAGTCCCCCGCGTGAGGTGGTGGAGGTGCCGGCCTTGCTGGCGGCGATCCGTGAGGATGCGCAACTGCTTTCCGGCGACAAGGGACAGCACATTACGCTGGAGGCAGAGGCGGATCTGCGCCTGTTCGGTGCCGAGCGCGAGCTGTACAGCGCCTTCTCCAACATCATCGGCAATGCGGTGCGCTATACGCCCGCCGGTGGCGAGATTGCCATCCGCTGGTGGAGCGATACCGGCGGTGCCCATTTCTCCGTCACTGATACCGGCATCGGTATTCCCCCTGAGCACATCCCGCGCCTCACCGAACGTTTCTATCGCGTCGACACCGGGCGTTCGCGCGAGGTGGGCGGCACCGGCCTGGGACTGGCCATCGTCAAGCACGTACTGACCCGCCACAGCGCCCGTCTGCGCATCGACAGCAAGCCCGGCAAGGGCAGTACCTTCACCATCGACTTCCCCCTGGAACGAATCGCCGGGAGCGATTCGTCGCTTTAGCCCCGGAGGGGCGAGTCCCAGGGATGGGACGAGCAACAATCGCCGGGAGCGATTCGTCGCTTTAGCCCCGGAGGGGCGAGTCCCAGGGATGGGACGAGCAACAATCGCCGGGAGCGATTCGTCGCTTTAGCCCCGGAGGGGCGAGTCCCAGGGATGGGACGAGCAACAATCGCCGGGAGCGATTCGTCGCTTTCCTGGCGTCCTCCTGGTTGAGAGCCTGCTCCATTTCCTCTGCGTGCATGCAAAAAAAGCGACGCCGGGAGGCGTCGCAATATTGCGGCAGTTGCCAAAAAAAGCGGCCGTTTCAGGCGAGACGGCCGCCGGGGGGAAGAGGGGGAGCCAGCCAGGCGGGGATGGGCAGGGTGCGGGCGTAGCGCGGCGCGGACTCGGCGCCTTCGCCGTCGACAAGGCGGCGCAGCACTTCGCGTGTGGCGCGGGCGTAGTCGGTAAAGGAGAGCACGGCGGTGCCGCGCGAGGACGCACTGACGCGGGCGCGCATACGGTGGGTGACGAATTCGTCCTGCTGGCGGTGGCTGAAGGACAGTTCCACCTCCGCCTGTTCGTCCAGGGTTATCATGCCGGTGTCCACGGTCATGCCGTCATAGCGCAACTGGCGCGCCGTGGCCCGTACCAGCCCCAGAGGGGCATAGGCCAGCATCACGTGGAACGGCAGGCCACCGTCGAGATTATCCTTGTGCATAATCACCCTCCCGCTATGGTCTATCCTTGGTCGCCCGTCGGGTCCGTCACAGGCTTGGGACGTGTAACGATAGCGGGTTATGGATGGCACGCCAGGGGGGTAAAACCCCTGAGAACGTGGATTACCGCAGCGTGACAGTAGGGCGTATCTTCGGCGCAACAGGTATCGCGGGCTAAAAACTGGTTCGCGGCGAAAGCTTAGGATATGAAGTTAAAGCGGCTTATCGTGCTCGTAGCGGGCCAACCACAAGTATTTGCTTAAGTAATTTAGTTACAGGATAAGAAAATAAAATGAAAAACCGTATCGCTCCGGGTGGGTTCCGCCTCTGGCTGGCCCTGTTCCTGTGCTGGCCGCTGCTGGCCGGCGCCGGACAGGCGCCCTGGTGGGAGGACGGCCCGGACGGTAGCGTGACCGTTGATTTGTACTTTTTCTGGTCGCAGACCTGCCCCCACTGCCTGGAGGCGCGCCCCGACGTGGCGGCCATGGCGGCGGAATTGCCTTGGTTGCGGGTACATGACCTGGAGGTCAGCCGCCACCCGGACAATGCGGCCCGTTACCGCGCCATGGCCGCCGGCTTGGGGCAAGAGGCCCAGTCGGTGCCGGGCTTTCTGTTTTGCGGCAGCATGGTGGTGGGCTATGACGATACCCACGGCATCGGCCGCTTTCTGCGCCAGGAGCTGCGGCGCTGTCATGAGAGTCTGACCGCCGGTGCGGGACTACCGACGCCGGCGGCACCGGGGACCGCCGAACTGCTGGCCCAGGCGGGACTGTCCGGTCTGGGCGGCGATGCCGGTTCCCTGCCTTTGGTGACTCTGGTGATCGCCGGGCTGGATGCGTTCAATCCCTGCGCCTTCTTTGTATTGTTGTTCCTGCTCAGCCTGCTGGTGCATGCCGGCGGACGCCGGCGCATGCTGCTGGTGGGCGGCGTATTCGTCGCCATCTCCGGTTTGGTGTATTTCGCCCTGATGGCCGCCTGGCTCAATGTGTTCCTGGTGGTGGGGCAGTTGTGGGTGGTGACGCTGCTGGCCGGTCTGCTGGCCGTGGGCATGGCCCTCATCAACATCAAGGACTACCTGCGCCCGGGGCGGGGGCCCAGCCTGTCGATACCGGAGGCCGCCAAGCCCGGCATCTATCAGCGGGTGCGCGGCCTGCTGCGTGCCGACAACACCCCGGCGCTGTTGCTGGGCACGGTGATCCTGGCGTTGGCTGTGAATAGCTATGAACTCCTCTGCACCGCCGGCTTCCCCATGCTCTACACCCGCCTGCTCACCCTGCACCAGTTGCCCACCACCACCTATTACCTCTATTTGGTCCTCTACAACATCATCTATGTGATCCCGCTGCTGGTCATCGTCGGCCTGTTCACCTGGAGCTTGGGTTCACGCAAGCTGCAGCCGCAGGAAGGCGCCCTGCTCAAGCTGTTGTCGGGCACCATGATGCTGGGTCTCGGCGTGGTGCTGTTGCTGGCCCCGGACAAGCTGGCCGACCTGCGCGTGGCGGCGGGGCTGCTGGGGTTGGCGCTGGGGGTGACGCTGCTGGCGTGGCTGGCGCAGCGCTTTCGTCGCTCGGGCTGACAATCTCGCGTAACGGTCGTCAAAAGCCGAAATAGCGGTTGTTCTTGCGCAGGCGGTTGAGAAAGACGGTGAATTCCACGCCGAGACGCTGCTGCAGTTCGGCCGCCTGTTTATCGAGGCGGCGCAGCTCGCGGCGCGGCTTGCCTTGCTGGGTCACAAGGGCGATGACATTGGCCTTGCCGTCCACCGGCAGGCGTAACAGGCGGCCGTCGAAGGCGTCATTGAGATCGCTGATCACGTCGTCCAGCTTGATACTGTCGGCCGACCACAGGTTGGCGGCCAGTACACCGTCGGCGGCGAGGCGGGTGCGGCAGGCCTCGAAAAAGGACAGGCCGCAGGTGCCCTGGGCGATGCCGTCGGCGGTGAAGGTATCGAGCAGGAGCAGGTCATAGCCGCTGAGGTCGGTATCGGCCTGACGGATGAAGTCGGCGGCATCGGCGAAATGCAGGGACAGCCGCGGGTCATCCGGCAGGTGGAAATAGGCCCGCGCCAACTGGTAGACACCTTCGCGGTATTCCACCGCGTCGATACGGCAGGCGGGAAAGTGGTGCAGCAGAAATTTGGCCAGCGAGCCGCCGCCGAGACCGAGCAGCAGGATGCGGCGCGGCGCGGCGTCGAACAGCAACGCGCTCAGCATGGCGCGGGTGTAGGACAGCGCCAGACGCAGCGGATCGTCCAGATCCATGGTGCTCTGCTTGGGTTCCGAACCGAAGTGCAGCGAGCGCTGATAACCGTTATCCACCACCTCGAGTGGACCCAGCGCATCCCGACTTTGATGTATGACGATGCCGCCGTATTTGTGCATGGTGGTATTCTACTCCGCGGCCGGTCGTAGTGAGCCGGCAGCCATCGCCCTTCAGGAACAGCATGTCGAATTGTTGCGCCCAGCTTCCCGAAACGTCCATGCCCTCCGGCAAGCGGCCCTGCCCGCTCTGCGGCGGGGAAGGGGTGGGCGTGACGCGGCAAACCCTGCTGCAC
This sequence comes from Sulfurivermis sp., assembly GCF_059410345.1. Lineage (NCBI taxonomy): Bacteria > Pseudomonadati > Pseudomonadota > Gammaproteobacteria > Thiohalomonadales > Thiohalomonadaceae > Sulfurivermis > Sulfurivermis sp. The sequence goes on from NZ_JBLJDO010000015.1 coordinate 22,725, forward strand.
CACCTTGCCCAACCCTGGCAATGGCAGGGAACGAGCCAGCAGTATTATTTCTGTGACACCCCCGGCTGTGAGGTCGTCTATTTTTCCGACGATGGCGCCACCATCCGCACGCAGGAACTGCGGACGGTGGTGGGCGTCAAGGAAACCATCCCCGATGCCCTGTTGTGTTACTGCTTCGGCGTCAGCCGGGCGGATGCCGCCGCCGACCCCGCGGCGCGGGAGTTCATCGTGCAGCAAACCCGGGCCGGGCTGTGCGCCTGCACCACGCGCAATCCCTCCGGCCGTTGTTGCCTGAAGGACATTCCGGCCCCGGCAAGCCAAGCCCATGACTGAGTTTCCCGCCATTGATTGGTCCGGTGCGGCACCGGAGACCAGCGTGCGCATCAGCGCGCGTGCCCGCCATGTGCGGCTGCGCGTGCTGCCGCCGGGGAAGGTGGAACTGGTGCTGCCCAAGCGTCACGACAGTCAGATGTTGCCGGACTTTGTGCGGCAGCACCGGCAGTGGCTCATCGACACGGTGGAGCGGGTGCGCCTCGAACATGGCCGGCAGCAGGCGTTGCGGGTGGCGCCGGCCGAGTTGCATCTGCCGGCGCTGGACGAGCGCTGGCAACTGGAATACCGCAACGGCGGGCGCAACATGTGGTGGGAGCGGGCCGGCCGCGGCCTGCTGGTGCAGCACAAGAACGATGAATGGGATCGGGTATTGCAGCGCTGGTTGGCCGAGCGTGCGCGCCAGACGCTGGGGCCGGCGCTGCTGGCCCTGGCGCAGGAGCTGGGATTTACCTGCCACGGCTACGCCATCCGTGGCCAGAAGACGCGCTGGGGCAGTTGTTCGTCCAAGAAGGTGATCAATCTCAACTGGCGCCTGCTGTTCCTGCCGCCGGAGCAGGTGCGCTATCTGATGGTGCACGAGTTGTGTCACACCGTGCACCTCAATCACTCCGCCCGTTTCTGGGCCCTGGTGGAGAAGAAACAACCGGACTACAAGGTGCTGGATGCGGCGATGCGCAAGGCCAGCCAACTGGTGCCAGCGTGGGCGGTGTGACACATGGTGCAAACGGTTGTTTCGATGTTTCTGAGCTTTGAGCGCCTACTCCTCAATCGGCAGCATCACCCGCAAGTCCTGTTCCAGCGTATCCAATAGTTGATCCACCCGGCAGAACGCACGTAGCTCGATCAGGTCGGTGATGCGTACCTCGTCACCGCGCACGTCCACGCCATGGCGGCGCAGTTCGGCGATGGCGCGGGAGAAGCTCTCCGGTGTCATGCCGAGGCGCGAGGCGAGCAGTTTCTTGTCATAGGGCAGGCGCGCGGCCTGGCCGCTGCCGTCGCTTTCCACCAGGTGCAGCAGATAGAGGGCGAGGCGCTGGGAGGCGGTGCGCAGGCGCAGGTCCTTGATCTCGCGCACCAGGTGGCGGTACTGCTGGGCCATGGAGCCGAGCAGGGCAACGGCGAGTTCGGGGTCGGCCTTGAGTTCAGTCAGCAACAGGCGTTGCGGGATGAGCAAGACGTGGGCCGGCTCCACGGCACGCGCCGACATCAGGTACGGTTGTGCAGTGAGGGCGGCGGCCAGGATGAAGGTCTCATAGGGGCGCAGTAGTTCCACCACCGCTTCGCGGCCATCAGGTGTTCCGGCGCTGAGCTGTATGCTGCCCTGGGCCAGTACGTGCAGGTATTCCGGTTGGTCACCGGCGTGAAACAACACAGCGTCGCGTTCATAGCGCCGGATAGTGGAGGCGGCCGCCAGGGTGTGCAGCGCCGCCGCGGAAACCGGTGTAAACAATGGCGCGCGCGTGAGCAGGGCCAGGGCGTCCTGGGTAAACGGCAAATTGTCGGTCATGAGGATGTCCCCCCGAATGCGTGCCGGCCACGGCGCAGACGCTTGTACTGGCGCACCATGATGATGGCCTTGTGTACCGTGGGGGCATCGAAGCAGTGTACATCAAGCACCACCGTCAGTTGGCGTCCCTGCGTACCTTCTGCGCCGATGTCGATGTAATTGTACGTCGCGCCGTGGTGCCGGCGGGTGATGAAGTGGGCGTCCCACAGTACCTCCTGTCCCTCGAACGGCCCGCGAAAGCGCAGACGCAATTCCGGCCCGCCCAGTGGGGTGAGGGGCTGGTAGTCGGGGGTGGGGTTCATGGCAGGGAAGGGGATCCGGCGGCGGCGCTGTCATAAAGGGGTAACAGTAGTGTCATACATATGACAACACCCGCACCCATACTGCAGGCCGTTACTAACTGGGTCGGGCACGGTTCGGCTCTTGTTCCACACCATGACAGAGGATAGACCTGTATGACTTTCAAGAAAGTATTCGTCGCGGCCGCGATGGCCTCGGCACTGGTCGCCGGCAGTGCGCTGGCCGCCATGCCGAAGGTTGACGCGGGCCTGCCGGAGTACCAGCGCGCCTCCGGCGTGTCCGGTAATTTCTCCAGCATCGGTTCCGACACCCTGAACAACCTGATGACGCTGTGGGCCGAGGAGTATGCCCGCTTCTACCCCAACGTCAACATCCAGATCCAGGGCGCGGGTTCCTCCACCGCTCCCCCGGCGCTGACCGAAGGCACCGCCAACTTCGGCCCCATGAGCCGTGCCATGAAATCCTCGGAAATCCAGGCCTTCGAGAACAAGTACGGCTACAAGCCGACCGCCGTGCCGGTCGCCATCGACGTGCTGGCCGTGTACGTCAACAAGGACAACCCGATCAAGGGCATGACCATGGCGCAGGTGGATGCGATCTTTTCCGCCACCCGCCGCTGCGGCGCCAAGGAAGACATCACCCGTTGGGGCCAGCTCGGTCTGACCGGCGCCTGGGCCAACCGCGACTTCACTCTGTACAGCCGTAACGCTGTGTCCGGCACCTACGGTTTCTTCAAGGAGAACGCGCTGTGCAACGGTGACTTCAAGCCGAGCATCAACGAGCAGCCGGGTTCGGCCTCCGTGGTGCAGGGTGTGACCGAGTCCATCAACGGTATCGGTTACTCCGGCATCGGCTACATCACCTCCGGCGTGCGCGCCGTGCCGCTGGCCAAGGCCGAAGGGCAGCCGTTTGCCCCCGCCGACGCCGATCACGCCGCCGACGGCAGCTACCCGATGGCCCGTTTCCTCTATGTCTACGTGAACAAGCACCCGAACCGCCCGCTGTCGCCGATGGAGCGCGAGTTCTTCAAGCTGGTGCTGTCCAAGCAGGGTCAGGAAGTGGTCGTCAAGGATGGCTACATCCCGCTGCCCGCCGCCGTGGCCAAGCGCGAGCTGGAAAAGCTCGGCCTGTAAGCCGCAATCATCAGGCCGCCCCGTCCGGGGCGGCCTGTTTTCAACGAATAATGGAGAAACGACGATGCTTGCCAACAAGAGCAGGATGATGTTCGCCGCCGTTGCGTTGCTGGGTCTGGGTTTGAGCGGTTGCGCCACGGAGCAGGGCGCGGCCAAGGGCGAGGCCAAGACCGAGACGGTCAAGGCCGCTGCCGTGGAAACCAAGGCCGCACTGCCGCAACAGTATTTCGAGGCGCATAAGGACGGCCGTATCTGGGTGTTCGGTAACGAGAAGGTCTACAAGGAGTTTCTGGCGGGCAAGGAAGTCGCTCTGGTGATGACCCGTATCGCCGCTGGCCCCAAGCGTGAAACCGTGATCTTCGGCCTGAACAAGGACGAGAGTAAGAAGATGCCCAACCTGCCCCAGGTCGCCCTGTTCGAGGGCAAGCAGGAAGGCGCGGCCGAGGGCTTCTATGGCGAGATCCACAAGGACGGCCGTCACTATGTGTTCGACGGCTGGAAGGAGATGAAGGACTTCCGCCACAGTGGCGAGGCCCCCTACGTCTTCACCTATGTCGGTGCCGGTCCCAAGCGCGCCACGGTGGTCTACGTACGCAACAAGGCGCAGAGCAAGACCGCCCCGGACGAACTGATTGCCAAGTTCCGTCAGTTCCACGGGCTGTAAGAAGCTGGGTCCAGGTGTCAGGGGCCAAGGGCTGATCCCTGGCCCCTGGCACCTGTAATTGATTTGTAACATTCATGTAATACCGTAACCGTCCTGTCATATATGCCGAGCGCTAGCGCGAGAACGCCGACCCATGACTGATTCCGTCGCCCCAGCTGTCCCCGTGGATGGCGCCCGTGTGTCCCTGCTGCCCAGCGGCGAGAAGCGCGCCAGCCTGCGGCGCTGGCGTTATGCCAAGGATCGCATCTCCCGTTACGGTGTTGCCATCGGTGGCCTGGGCGTGGTTTTCGCCCTGGCGCTGATCTTCGTTTATCTGTTCTGGGAAGTTTTCCCCATGCTGCGTCCGGCCAGCGTCGAGCCGGTCAGCGCCTATACCCTGCCCGTCGGTACCGCCGGCGACCAGGTGGTCGATATGGCCACCGAGCGCTATACCGAAGTGGCCGGCGTCTACAGCCGTGACGGCAGTGTTACCTTTCTCGAACCGCGTGCCGGCGCGCCCATCAATCGCATAAGCCTGCCGTTCCCCGCCGGCGTGGAGGTGGTGAGCAGCGCGCAGACGGAAATCAAGTACGGCGTCCTCGCCCACGGTCTGTCCAATGGCAGCGTGATGGTGACCAAGCACGAGTACACGCTGACCTATCCGGATGACGTGCGGCACATCGAGCCGGACATCACCTATCCCCTGGGGGCGCAACCGCTGTTGCTGGACGAGCAGGGCGCGCCGCTCACCGTGATCGGCATCCAGACCGCGGGTGAGGGCTATGCCCTGGCCGGCGCCACCGCCGACGGCCGTCTCACCCTGGCCATCTACCGCGCGGCGGTATCGTTCATGACGGGCGAGGTGGAGGTGAGGCGCAGCTCCTATATCCTGCCGCCGGTGCCGGGTTGTCCCACCCACATCCTGATCAACAAGACCACGCGCAATCTGTTCGTGGCCGATGACGCCGGCTATATCCACCACTACGACATCGTCCATCCCGACGAGGCGAAGCTGGTGGAGAGTGTGCGGGCGGTGGCGGATGGCACGCGCATCACGGCCATGCGTTATCTCTCCGGCACGGTGTCCATCATCATCGGCGGATCCGATGGCAGTGTGGCGCAGTGGTTCCCGGTGCGCGACGAGCAGAACAAGTATCACCTGACCCGCATCCGGCAGTTCCAGCAGCATCCGGCGGCGATTACCTTCATCGCGCCGGAATATGCACGCAAGGGTTTCATCGTCGGTGATGAGTCCGGCCATGTTGGTGTCCACTTCACCACTTCTGGCCGCACCCTGCTGCTGGAAAAGTTGGCCGATGCTGCCATCACCGGTCTGGCCGTCTCGCCGGTGAACGACACCCTGCTGGTGACCGACGCCGGCAATCAGATGCACTTTGTCGATCTCTACAATCCACACCCGGAGATTTCCCTCAAGGCGTTGTGGGGCAAGGTGTGGTACGAGAACCGCGCCGGTGAAGAATATGTGTGGCAGGCATCTTCCGGCAGCGACGACTTTGAGCCCAAGCTGAGTCTGGCGCCTCTGACCCTGGGCACCATCAAGGCCGCCTTCTTCGCCATGATGTTCGCCATTCCGCTCGCCATCATGGGCGCGCTGTACACCGCCTATTTCATGACCCCGCGCCTACGCGGTTTCGTCAAGCCGAGCATCGAGATCATGGAGGCGCTGCCGACGGTGATCCTCGGCTTCCTCGCCGGTCTGTGGCTGGCACCGTTCATGGAGAACAATCTGCCGGCGGTGTTCAGCATCCTGCTGCTGATGCCGCTGGCCATGTTGCTGGTCGCCTATGCCTGGGCCAACCTGCCGGCACGGCTGCGCCTGCTGGTGCCGCCAGGTTGGGAGGCGGCGATCCTGACACCGGTGATCCTGGGCGTGGGCTGGTTGTGCATCGTCATGAGTCCGGCGATGGAGGTGTGGTTCTTCAACGGCAGCATGCGCCAATGGCTGACCGATGTGGGTATCACCTACGACCAGCGCAATGCCCTGGTGGTAGGCATCGCCATGGGTTTCGCCGTCATCCCCACCATATTCTCCATCGCCGAGGATGCGGTGTTCACCGTGCCGCGTCACCTTACCCAGGGTTCGCTGGCGCTGGGCGCCACGCCGTGGCAGACGATGATGGGAGTAGTGCTGCCCACTGCCAGCCCCGGCATTTTCGCCGCAGTGATGATGGGCTTCGGTCGCGCCGTGGGCGAGACCATGATCGTGCTGATGGCTACCGGCAACAGCCCGGTGATGAACTTCAATATCTTCGAAGGCATGCGCACCCTGTCGGCCAACATCGCCGTGGAACTGCCGGAAACGCCGCTGGGCAGCACCCACTTCCGCGTGCTGTTCCTCGCCGCCCTGGTGCTGCTGGTGCTGACCTTCGTGGTCAACACCCTGGCGGAAATCGTGCGCCAGCGTCTGCGCAAGCGTTACAGCACCCTCTGATCCGGAGCGAAGCGTAAATGAGTTTGGTGAACGTCAAAACCTGGACCAAGAGCGGCGCACCCTGGATCTGGCTCAACGCCGGTGCGGTGGCCGCCAGCATGGTGATGGTGCTGGGCCTGCTGCTGCTCATCGCCGTGCGCGGCTTCGGTCACTTCTGGCCCCACGATCTGATGGAAGTGGATATCACCAATCCCGACGGTAGCGTACAGCGCGTCCTGGGCGAGTTGACCCGCAGCGAGGAACTGGCTGCCTCGGTGCTGCGCGAGGCCGGAGTGCAGATCCCCAAGGATGCGCTGATCGTCGAACGCCACCTGATCAAGCAGGGCAACCGCGACACTTTGGGCCGCGACTTCGTCTGGTATCTTGAGCCGCGTATGGGTGAGCCGCGTTATCCTATCAATGCCGTGATGCTGGAGCGGCGTGAGTGGGGTAATTTCTACGGCTATCCGCTGGAGCTGAAGGAAGCGGGGCGCACCATCGCGCAGGGCGATGCGCTGTGGCCTGAGTTGCTGCTGCGCATCAAGCGCGCCAACGACATTCACGACGCCATCCGTAAGATCGAGCGGCAGGACATCGGCAAGGTCAACTTCCGCATGGAGCGCCTGCGCCTGGACGAGCGCCGCATGGCCCTGGACCCGAACCTGCCTACCGAAGAGGTGGCGCGGCGCAAGGCGGCCATGGCCGCCGAGCGGGCCGAGCTGGACGAAGAATACGCGCGCTACGCCGAGGAGCTGGAAAAGCTGTACCGCGACGTGCGCCGCGACACCCTGGTGGCGGAGATCATGGATGGGCGCAAGGTGAACGTGCCGGTGGCCAACATCGTGCGCGCCTCGCAGCCCAACAACATGTCGGTGTTCGCCAAGATTGGCTATTACTTCGAACGCTTCGGCGAATTCGTCGGCGGCTATCCGCGTGAGGCCAATACCGAGGGCGGCATATTCCCCGCCATCTTCGGCACCGTGACCATGGTGATGGTGATGTCCATCATCGTCACCCCCTTCGGCATCCTCGCCGCCATCTACCTGCGCGAGTATGCCAAACAGGGGCCGCTGCTGCGCTTGATCCGCGTTTCCGTCTACAACCTGGCCGGCGTGCCTTCCATTGTGTTCGGCGTGTTCGGTCTCGGTTTCTTTGTCTACTTCCTCGGTGGCAATCTCGACGCGCTGTTCTATCCCGAGGCGCTGCCGTCGCCCACCTTTGGCACGCCGGGCCTGTTCTGGGCCTCGCTGACCCTGGCCCTGCTCACCCTGCCGGTGGTGATCGTTGCCACCGAAGAAGGTCTGTCGCGCATCCCCAGTACCATCCGTATGGGCAGTCTGGCGTTGGGCGCCACCAAGGCCGAGACGCTGTGGAAGGTGGTGGTGCCGCTGTCCACGCCGGCGATGATGACCGGGCTGATCCTGGCCATCGCCCGCGCCGCTGGCGAGGTGGCACCGCTGATGCTGGTGGGCGTGGTCAAGCTGGCGCCGACCCTGCCCATCGACGGCAACGCGCCCTTCATCCACATGGAGCGCAAGATCATGCATCTCGGCTTCCACATCTACGATGTCGGTTTCCAGAGTCCCAACGTGGAGGCGGCCCGTCCGCTGGTGTACGCCACGGCCCTGACCCTGGTGGTGCTGATCGTGCTGCTCAATCTGACCGCGATCAGCATCCGCAACCATCTGCGCGAGAAGTACCGCAGCGAATCCGATTGATGCGTCAGCGCACGCAACGGAGCAACGAATCATGAACGCTATAGGCAAGGCTATGGACATGACCAGCAGCAACCCATCCGTACCCCGCACCCATGCCGTCGGTGCCCACCTGTTCGAGGGCGAGGAGCGGCAGAAGCTCAGTCTCGACGACGAGACGGTGAGCCTCGACGTGCGTAACCTGAATCTGTACTACGGCAATGATCTGGCACTGAAAAACATCAGCCTGAAGATCCCGGCCCAGCGCGTCACCGCCTTCATCGGCCCCAGCGGCTGCGGCAAGTCCACCCTGCTGCGCTGCTTCAACCGCATGAACGACCTTATCGACATCTGCCGCATCCAGGGCGAGATCATCCTTGATGGTGAGGATATCTATCGTCGCGGCATCGATGTCGCTGAGTTGCGCCGCAAGGTAGGCATGGTGTTCCAGAAGCCGAATCCGTTCCCCAAGTCCATCTACGAGAACGTGGCCTACGGTCTGCGCCTGCAGGGCGTCAACAACCGCCGCATCCTCGACGAGGCGGTGGAGAAGGCGCTGCGTGGCGCCGCGCTGTGGGATGAGGTCAAGGACCGCCTGCAGGACAACGCCATGGGCCTGTCCGGCGGCCAGCAGCAGCGTCTGGTCATCGCCCGCGCCATCGCCATCGAGCCGGAGGTCCTGCTGCTGGACGAACCGGCCTCGGCCCTGGACCCGATCTCCACCCTGAAGATCGAAGAACTGATCAACGAGTTGAAGTCGCAGTACACCATTGTCATCGTCACCCACAACATGCAGCAGGCGGCGCGCGTCTCCGACTACACTGCCTTCATGTACATGGGCGACATGATCGAGTACAACGACACCGACACCATCTTCACCAACCCGGCCAAGAAGCAGACCGAGGATTACATCACCGGCCGCTACGGTTGATGGAATACATTTGTTCCCTCCCCACATCGTGGGGAGGGAAGTCAGTACACACTGCGGAGCAAGACAGATTTATAGGGCGGGCTGCGGCCCGCCAACTGTGGAAGGCGGCAGGATCCCGTGCCGCACGATAGGGCAGTTACAACACGCGTATTCAGCGAGAAGGAACAGCAGCAATGGACAAGATGAGCCTCGGTCAACATATCTCCCAGCAGTTCAACGTCGAGCTGGAAGACATCCGCACCCGCGTGTTGAACATGGGCGGCCTGGTGGAGCAGCAACTCGCCGACGCCCTCACCGCGGTGATGGACGAAAACGTGGAGATGGCGGAGCTGGTGATCAACGGCGACCTCAAGGTCAACGCCATGGAAGTCACCATCGACGAGGAATGCTCGCGCATCCTGGCCCGTCGCCAGCCGGCCGCCGGCGACCTGCGCCTGATCGTCGCGGTGATCAAGACCATCACCGACCTGGAACGCTGCGGCGACCAGGCCGAGCGCGTCGCCAGCATCGCCATGCGCCTGACCGGCGGCCGCGAACAGCACCGCAACCACTACGAAGACCTGGTGCACCTCGGCAACCACGTGCGCCAGTTGCTGCACGATGCCCTCGATGCCTTCGCCCGCATGGACCCGGAGGCGGCCGTGCAGGTGGCGCGCGACGATATCAACGTCGACAAGGAATACGACGCCCTGACCCGCCAGCTCATCACCTACATGATGGAAGACCCGCGCACCATCACGCGCTCGCTCGACGTGCTGTGGGCCGCCCGCGCCCTGGAACGTATCGGCGACCACGCCCGCAATATCTGCGAATACGTGATCTATCTGGTCCGTGGCAAGGACGTGCGCCACGTGTCGCTGGACGAGATGGAGGAGGAGGCGCGCAGGCGCTGACTCTGGATTCCCTCCCCACTCAGGGGGGGAAGGTTGGGCTGACGCAGGAAGCCCAACACATCGAGCCTGCCATGTTGGGCTGCGTACCTCAGCCCAACCAACTACTCGTTATCCTGTTTTGACACAGGCAAACACCGTGTACTCATCTTCCCCCGATGAGTAGCGCCCCTCGTGTACCTCGAAACCTGTGTCGCGCAGCACCTGTCTCCAGGTGTCCAGGGAGAATAGCCCCAGGGTCCAGTGATCGGCCTTGATGCGCAGGTGGCCGTGCTCGCGGATAAGATACAGTACCGTCGTTTCGTACTGCTCATCGGTGGGGTCGGGGTCATACACGTTCTCGACGAAGACGACGTCCAACCCGTCCCGCGAGGCGGTAGTGCTGCTGGTATCGTTCTGCCGGAAGGTCTCGGTCGTCACGTCCGGCGTGGCGATCAGGACCCCGCCCGGGTTCAGATGGGCATGGGCGGTGCGGAATGCCGCCACGAAGTCTCCCAGGCAGTTCATGTACGAGATCGCGTCGTCCATCAGCACGGCATCAAACGTCCTGCCGAGCCGGAGTGTGCGCATATCGCCCTGAACAAACACGCACTCCGGATTCAGCGCCCGCGCCTGCGCCAGCATGGTGGGGCTCAGATCGACCCCGGTAACGTCGAACTGCTGCTTCAGGTTGAGGACGTTCTTGCCGCCGCCGCAACCAATGTCCAGCAAGGTGTGTGCCGGGCGCCTGGTGTACTGCTGAATCAGCGCGCTGACGTGCCGGCAATAGTGCGCGTATTCGGTGGTGGCATCGCCCCACAGAGGCCATAGCCATGCCAGGTCCGTGTAGAGGTGGCAGGTGTCTTTCATTGCCTGTTTGAGGTCTTCATGTTGTCAGCATGCCGATGGGCAGGGATATGCACGACAGAAAATTCGTTGGAAAGAACTGTCGAGCTATTACGCCGAGCACATAACTCCGAGCAATTCTCTTGTCTGGCCGACACTCATTTCCTCACAGTGTCTGAGACACGGTGTAGCCGCCGTTAATCGCCAAGCTGGTGGCATGATGCCTGAATTGCATTGTAAAAGTACGCCTTGCCATCTGTGAACTCATTTTTTGTGTGGGATATAGGTGGGACCCGGATTTGACAAGGCGAGATCGACAGTTATATCCCGAGAACGCGGGATACCTCTAACCCATCCCCCGCCAATATACTGATTTCGCCCCAATGGAATGGCCGCGCCCGTGAATTATCTCGCATGTGGATATCCGGTCTGCAGTCACTTTGCTCGCAGTAAAAACTGCGCAAATCAGAGGAGAAGGAGAATGCAGATGCCGATAGGTACACTAGCAGAGCGTGTATTGTTAGCGCTGATATTCAGTATCGTTCTAGCTGGGTGTGGAGGCTCCGGGGGCTCCAGTAACTCCGGCACGGTTTCGCCGTTAGCTGGTGGCGCCTTCATCAAGACCGTGGAAGGTGGCGGCGACAGTGAGATTTTTTTGTTCGGCACGTTTAGCGCTCAGGCGCGGAGCATGTTTCTTCTCCCTGCGGGAGATATCGCAGCTTCCGGTATGCTGTCCGCGTTGCGGCTTCAGTTAAGCGGCAATGTGAACGATGAATTCACCTGTTCCGGCGTCACTATCAGGGTTGGCCATACGAGCGTTGGTGATTTGAGCACCGATTTTAATGCCAATGTCGACAGCAAGGGTTCTTTGGTCACGGTGCTCGATAATTCGACGCTGAATTTCTCATCCGGAAATGCTGGCGATTTCATTGATGTGCCGTTCACCACGGCCGCCTATTACAATGGGGTTGATAATCTGCTCGTTGATATAACCCGAACGCAACTCTGCTCCGGTAGTGCCGATATCAGCGTCCAGGATTCAGTTGGTTACACCGCCGTGGTCAGGTCGTTGGACGTGGAGGCGGGTGTGGGAGTTGGCAGCGCGCACAGATTGTCGGCTACGTTGGTGTTTTCCGGTGGAGATGCTCGCGTGGTTGCCGGTGACCGATCGGGCGATAACTCGAAGTCTATTGCCCCCGCCAGTGCTGGTCGCTCACAGTTCCTGATTCTGGCCAGCGACGTCGATGGTATGGGGGCCATTACGGGCATCCAATTCCTGCTGGACAGTGAGTTGGTGGATCCTCTGACGGGAACCTATACAGTCACGTTCGCCCATGTGTCTCCTGACAAGACGGCATTTACTGAAACCGAATTCGCAGCAAATGTCGGTAGTGCGCTGACTGTGGTGGCCAGCGATGTCGGGGTCACCGTTCCGGCCGGAGCTAGCGAGTTCTGGCTGCCGTTGAACAAAAGTTTCAGTTACGACGGTGTTAGCAACCTGTTGATCGATGTTAAGGCCAGAGATGTGACTGGCGGCGTTGCGCTTCGTTATCAGAACGTGTCAGGCAACAGGGTCGTTGCCAATCAAGGCGATCCGAATGCCGCAACCGGCAGTATTTTTCCCCTTCGCGGTCTGGAGCCGCGGTTACGGTTCCACGGCAGCACCATAGACTTGGTCAGTACCGACGGCGCCGGCGACCCCTGGGTCTTTCCTATCACTGCCTCGGGCCTGTCCAGTCAGGTGCTATACCGTTCCACGGATCTTGGAACAGGGGGTACCATTACCAAGCTGGCCTGTCGCATGAACACTGTCGCTTCTACGGAAATCGAATATACGAACTTCCAGGTGATCATGTCACATACGGAGGCGACGGCCCTGGTTGAGGATATGGCGTCAAATCTTAGCGCCCCGCAGGTAGTCTACGAGGGCAGCTATACGGTGCGTGCGGGTCTCATCCGGGGTGACTGGCTCGAGATACCGCTATCGACTGGATTTGCATACGATGGTTTCCGCAACCTGGTCATCCAGACCCGTTCGGATGCGGGGACCATGAGCCACGCGTGTATCGCAAAGGAGAATGCCACCCGGTATGCCAATCACTACGGTGCCGGCATAACCCGGAATAGCCCTACTGTTGGTCTGATCGACTTCCAGCGCGATCTGCGCCTCTGGATCAGCAAGTAGTCAGCCTTGGCTCATCGCCGACGGGAGTGATTCCCGTCGGCGGTGACGTAGTGTTTCACTATCACATGACTTGGCGGGTTGCGGTAGCGCACGATTGGCTTTATGTTTGTACCAAAGCGGGAGCTGGATGCTTCCGTTACCTATATGACGGATTTGCCTGTGAAGGCCATACCCACTCGATTGACGCCGCAATCCACTTTCAGCATCGCCGCAGCCATTGCGGCTGGCGGTGTCGTTTTTTGCTTCTGGTTGGTGCAACAGGCGCCTTGGTTCGGAATCCATCTCGATGCGACTTCCGAAGACGTGGGGCGGATCATTTCGTTGGATGATACAGCCCGCACAGCGGGCTTGGTTCGGGGCGATCGGGTTATCGCATTTTCCGAGCTGGGTGGTCCTCCGGTTCACCTGCAATCACACAGCTTGGTAAGTGACGTGGATCAGCTGGGAAGTTTTGCCGGCTTGCGTCAGCTATTTGTCCACGCTGCCATGCTATATCGCGCCACAGATGGAGAGGCGGTGACACTGCATCTTGAGGATGGCCGCATGGCGCATCTCCCGCGGATCAGCCGGCCACTGAGCAACTTGCCCGCAGGGGCGTGGGTCATGGCGGCCGGGGTCATACCTTTTATGGTCGGCGCGGGCGTGTGGAGCTATCGGCGGCGGGAACCGGCGAGTCAACTGTTGCTGTTGGCGGGCGCAAGTTTCATGGTGATCGCGCTTAGTAACTTGGTCTATGCCTACCGCCAACCTAGCCTGGAACCACTGATCTTCGAATTCGCCGTCTATATCAATCGCCTCAGCAGCTTATTGTTCTACTTCTCGTACATAGCCGTATTCTGGGTCTATCCGCGTCGGCTCGGATCGCAGCTAGTGGTGATTGGCGCACTGGTAATTGCTCTCCTGTTTTTCATCAATGAACTGACACAGACAGTGCACTGGCCAGGTGACCCATTTGCCTTTCCGCTGGTGGCTACGTTTCCGTTATCTCTCATTCTTATCGGTGTACAGTGGCGACTCTCGCGGCATAATCCAGTGGACCGGGCTGCGCTGCAGTGGTTCGTATTCGCATTGATGACCGGTATGATTCTGGTGACCGGTCTCTATTTCCTTCCCGGGCTGGTCGGTGCAGCGACTATGTTGCCTCTGGAATTGGCGTTCGCCACTGGAATAGTTAGCTATCTAGGGCTGATTCTGGCGGTCGTGCGGTTTCGTCTATTCCAGCTTGGTGAATGGTGGCTGACGGCCTGGATGTGGCTTCTTGGCGGGGTGACGGTGATCGCGCTAGATATGCTTATCGCCTATCTGATCAACGTTGCACCCGCCTATGTCATCGCGCTGTCGCTCGTTCTTGTGGGCTGGGTTTATTTTCCTATGCGTCAGTGGCTTTGGCTTCGCTACTTTTGGCACGGTAATTCGCCGATGACCTGGGTTCCTGGGGAACTGCTCGAAACGGTGGTAAGCAGTCCCGACAATGCCGCCCTGACCGGTAATTGGCATATCCTGCTAGGTCGGCTTTTCAGGCCATTGCACATGGAGCCGGTGGCAGAAGACGAACACGAGCCTAGAGTCGGCGAGGAGGGGATCAATTTGTATGTTCCCGATCTGGTTGGGGGCGGGGGAGTACGGCTAGCCTATCGCAACAACGGTAGTCAGCTGTTCAGTCCGTCCGACATCGATCTGGTTAGGTCGTTGCTGCATATGGCTAGGCCGGCGGTTAATGCGCGGCTGACTCGCCAGGCCGCCACGCAGCGCGAACGGGAACGGATCATGCGTGATCTGCACGATGATGTCAGCTCGCGTTTGCTGACGCTTAGTCACCGTTTGCGGGATCCCGATGATGTGGAGATGGTCAACTGCGCCATGCAGGCATTGCGCGAGACCATCTACAGCCTGAATCGCCCGGAGGGTGTGCCGCTGGAGAATGCATTGGCTGACTGGCGGCACGAGATACTTGAGCGACTGGATAGTTTGAATGTCGAGCTTGATTGGTTGGTGGATGAGGATCTGCCCCGGATCAAGCTTAGCGTGGCCCAGCGGGCGAATCTGAATCAGATCCTGCGGGAGGCGGTATCTAATGCAGTGCGGCACGGCCATCCACAGCGGCTGTGGTTACGCTGCACGGTGGCTGGTGAAAAGCTCCTAATCGAGCTTGGTAATGATGGGGGGCGCGGTGAGGATCCTGCGGAGTGGCGATGTGGCGTCGGTCAGATGAGCATGCGGCGCCGTATGGATGAGTTGAAAGGAACGATCGAGTGGAAAACGGTGCAGAATGGATGCGTGTTAGTGCTTGAATTGCCTTTGGGTTCGTTCGAAAGTATGGTAGTTGCAGATAACAGATTGCATGTGGAAGTGACTCAAGAAGCCTGAATGGAGTTCTGATCGTGGCGAGTGAACCATCCAACATTCTGATCATTGAAGACATGAATGAGACTCGCCACTGGCTTCGTTGTGTCGCGCAGTCCGTTTTTCCATCTGCGGAAATTTACGAAGCCGCGCACCTGCAACAAGCACATGAGATATTGGAAGAGGGTCGAAACGTCGATTTTGCGCTGATTGATATCCATCTTCCTGACGGGTGCGGTATTGACATGGTGCGAGAGATACGGAGACGCTCATCGACCATTTACTGCGTTATTACCACTGTCTTCGATGATGATTCACACCTATTCAATGCCCTGCGTGCGGGCGCGCAGGGTTATCTGCTCAAGGAGCAGACGAGCGATCAGATCGCCGCGCAGCTCCGTGGCGTTTTGAATGGGCAGCCGCCCCTGTCGCCGGCTGTTGCACGCCGCCTGTTGCACCATTTCTCCGTGCCGCCCGAGGATGATCTTACCCCCCGTGAGGTTGATGTTCTTACGCTAATTGCCCGTGGTTTGCGCTTGAAGGACGTTGCTGACGAATTCGGCATTAGCGTTCATACGGTGGGCGATCACGTCAAGAACATCTACCGCAAGCTGCAGGTCAGCAATCGTGCTGAGGCGACACTGCACGCGGTTCGCCGTGGCCTGATCAATGAAGGTCACGGCTGAACCAGCCCCCTTTTGTTGATGATCGGTTCTACCGCTCCGCAATCCTCACCCCATCCCCCACCGTTTCATCGGGATGGATGATCACGCTCTCACCCTGTTTTAGTCCCTCCACGATCTGCGCGGCCAGGCCGCTGCGTTGGCCTGGTGTGACTTCACGCAGTTGGGCGCGGCCGTCTTCTGCGACGAACACGGCCCAGCCGTCGTTGCGGCGGAACAGGGCGCTGGCAGGAACCTGCAGCACGGCTGCGTTTTCCCACAGGATGAAGCGGGCGTCGACGCGGTAGCCGTCGCCGAGGGCGAGCCATTGCTGCGGCGGGGCGGCGATATCGGCGATGACGAGGACGCGTTGCTCTTCCACGCCGAGGGCAGAGATCTTGGTGTAGCCCACCGGCTCGATGAGGCGCACGCGGCCTTCCAGCGGAGCGCCACCCCAGCGTTCGAACAGCACGCGCATGCCGGGCTGGATGCGCACGGCGTTGGAGGACAGGGCCTCGATGGCGACCTCCAGGCGTTGGGGGTCGCCCACTTCCAGCAGCGGCTGCCCTGCGTTCACCACGCCTTCGCTTTGCTGATAGAGCTTGAGCACGCGGCCGTCGACCGGGGTGGTGATGGCGACGCGGGCGCCGCTCACGGTTTCGCCGCCGGCGTAGTGCAGAGCGGTGCGCGCGGCCTCCAGTTCGTGGCGGCTGACTTCCACCGCGAAGCGGCTGGAGCGCTCGGTGGCCGTGGCGGCGGCGGCGCGGGCGCGGGCGCGTTCCAGGTCGTTGGGCGAGACGTGCTGGGCCTTGCTCAGTTCCAGCAGGCGCTGGTATTCGGCCTCGGCCTGCGCCGCCTCGGCGGCGGCGGCACGGGCCTGTTCGCCGGCGGCCTGTTGCGCGGCCTGGGCGGCGGCGACGCGGGCCTCGGCGGTGGCGCGGCTGCGCGCATCCAGCGCCGCCGGACGCAACGGCTCCAGTTGCACGATGGTTTCGCCGCGCTGGACGGAGTCGCCCACGCGCTGGGTGATGCGTGGCGTGTAGCCGGCCACCGGCGCGGAGATGACGTAGCGGTCGATGACGCGGGTCTTGCCTTCCTCCTGCACCGTGACCTGCAACGGCCCGATGTGGACCTGCGCCAGGCTGACCAGGCTGGGTGGCTTGCGGAAGCCGAGGGCGATGACGGCGACGAGGCCGAGGGTGATGAGGGCGAAGATGAGATTGCGGCGCCAGTGCATGTTCATTCCTTGGTTTTGAGTACCGCGATGAGGTCGAGTTTATCCAGTTTGCGTCGCACCAGCAGTGCCGAGATGGCCGTGGCGGCGACGACCACTGCAGCGGAGAAGGCGTATGTCTCGGTGGCGATCACCAGCGGCACGCGGTACAGCTCATTCTGCAGTGTACTGGCAATATAGCCGCACAGTGCATAACCGAGCCACAGACCGAGCGGCAGGGCTGCGAGGGTGAGCAGGGCCAGTTCGCCGAGCAGGATGTAGGATATCTCGCCGCGGGTGAAGCCGAGCACGCGCAGACTGGCCAGTTCACGGCCGCGCTCGGTGAGGATGATGCGCGCACTGTTGTAGACCACGCCGACGGCGATGATGCAGGAGAATACGGTGGAGATGAAGGCCACGAACAGCATCGTCTCCTCCATGATGCGGTTGAAGTTGTCCATGTCCTGGGTGCGCTCCACCACACTGGCAACGCGCGGCGTGGTCTTGAAGCGGCGGTGCAGCTCGGCATACGCGCGTTCGTCCACCGCCAGCCAGGCGCCGGAGATGGCGCGTCCCTCGCCCAGCATCTGGTTCAACGCGGCGATGTCCATGTAGGCGAACAGGGCGAGGTATTCCTTCACCAGGCCGACCACGGGCACTTCATAGCTGCGCCGGTTGCCTTCCAGTACCTCCACGGTGAGGGTGTCGCCGGGTCGCACGCCGAGCAGGTCGCCGAGGTAGTCGGTGAGCAGCACGCCCTCGGTGGGGAGTTGCAGGGGACGCAGATCGGCATCGAGCAGACGTTTGACGTGGTTGTCCGGCTCGACGCCGCGGATCGAGGTGCGGTAGCTGCGGTGCTCGTGGCGCAGCAGCACCGGCACGTTGCGGAACACCTCGCCGTATTCCACGCCGGGCAGGCTGGTCAGCTCGTGCAGGGCGCGGCGCGAACCGGGCTCGGTGAAGCTCACCGCCAGGTCCTCGCGCGAGGCGACGTTGTAGTGGATGTCCATCATGTAGCCCACTGTGTCGCCCTGAAACAGGCCGGTGGTGGTGATGGCGCCGGCCAGGGCGATGCCGACCACGGTGAGCGCCGATTTGAACGGGCGGTGGCCGATGTGGCGGAAGATCATGCGTGTGGGTTGCGCCAGCGCGCGCTTGAAGCCGATGCGCTCCAGCAGGGTTTCGCGGTAGCGCGCCGGCGGTTCCGGGCGCATGGCCTCGGCCGGGCGCAGGTGCGCCGCGGCGCGCACCGCGAGC
This sequence comes from Sulfurivermis sp., assembly GCF_059410345.1. Taxonomy (NCBI): domain Bacteria; kingdom Pseudomonadati; phylum Pseudomonadota; class Gammaproteobacteria; order Thiohalomonadales; family Thiohalomonadaceae; genus Sulfurivermis; species Sulfurivermis sp. The sequence goes on from NZ_JBLJDO010000015.1 coordinate 41,072, forward strand.
AGGGTACCGAGGCTGGCGGCGGCGGTGGTGAACAGTGTGGCGTAGATGACCAGCGACGGCCGCAGCATGAACGTCAGGTAGGGCAGGCGATAAAAGCCCATGTAGATGGTGCTGAGGCCGCGTCCCAGCCAGACGCCGGCGGCGACGCCGACCAAAATGGCGACGGCCACCACCACCAGCACCAGCTGGATGTAGTGCAGGGCGATGGTGACGTTGCTGTAGCCGAAGGCCTTGAGCACCGCCACCTGCTCGCGCTGGGTGGTGACCAGACGGTTGACCACGATGTTGAGCAGGAAGGCGGCGACGCCGAGAAAGATCACCGGGAAGATGCGGGTGATGGTTTCCAGCTGCTTGAATTCCTCGCTGAGAAACTTGTGCGACAGCTGATCGGCGCGGGCATAGGCACCGAGGCCGCCATAAGGTGCGAGGATATCGTCGATGTGGTCGATGACATCCTCCACACTGCGGCTGCCGTCGAGGCGGAACACCGCGCTGTTGAAGGCGCCCTTCATCTCATAGGCGGTGCCGAGCGGCAGGCGCGCCATCCACATCACGCCGAAGCGCTGCTCGTCGGGAAAGAAGGCGCCGGGGCGCAGCTGATAGACGGACTCCGGCGACATGGCAGTGCCGACGATGGTGAGCACGCGGCGTTTGCCCTTGATGATCAGCGGCAGCTGATCGCCGGGACGCAACTGGTGCGCGGTGGCGAAGGTGTGGTCGATGACCACCTCGTCGTCGCGCCCCGGCTCCACGCTGCGGCCCTGGCGCAGGTACAGCGCGTTGAGCAATGGCGGGCCGTCGTCGGGCAGCGAGGTGATGTGGGCGGTGATGGTCTCCGGGAAATCTGCCAGGTCCACCGAGGCCCAGGCGCTCACCCGCGTCTCCGCCACCATTACGCCGGGGATCTCCGCCAGCCGTTCGGCCACCACCAGCGGCGCGCGCTTGAGCGAGACGAAGACCTCGGCGAAGCGGTAGTCGCGGTAATAGTCGTTGCGGCTCTGCTGCAGCGAGTCGAGGGTGCTGCCGAACATGATGTGGGTGGCGACGCCACAGGCCATCACCAGCATGATGGCGAACATCTGTGTGCGCAGTTGCCACAGGTCACGCCACAGCTTGCGGTGCAGGGCGGTCATGCCAGCGCTACCAGTGCAGCTGGCTCGGGTCCAGCTTGTGCGTGTTGTGCTCGGCGCTGGCGATGCGGCCGTCGCTGATGTGGATCACGCGATCGGCGATGGCGGCGATGTCGCTGTTGTGGGTGATCACCACGGTGGTGGTGCCCAGCGTGCGGTTGACGCGGCTGATCGCCTCCAGCACCACGATGCCGGTGGTGACGTCCAGCGCGCCGGTGGGTTCGTCGCACAGCAGCACGGCGGGGTTCTTGGCGATGGCGCGGGCGATGGCCACGCGCTGTTGCTCGCCGCCGGAGAGCTGGGCGGGGAAGTGATCGAGTCGGTCGCCCAGGCCCACCAGGCGCAGCGCGTCGTCCGGCGCCATGGGGTGCGTGGCGATCTCGGTGACCAGGGCCACGTTCTCGCGCGCGGTGAGCGAGGGGATTAGGTTGTAGAACTGGAACACGAAGCCGACGTGCTCGCGCCGGTAGCGGGTGAGGGCGGCATCGTTGTAGACGGAGAGGTCGTGATCCTGGTAGCGCACCGTGCCGTGGGTGGGTACGTCGAGGCCGCCGAGGATGTTGAGCAGGGTGGACTTGCCGCTGCCGGAGGGGCCGAGCATCACCACGAACTCCCCCAGCCACAGGTCGAGGTCGACGCCACGCAAGGCCTGCACCTGCACCTCGCCCATCTGATAGACCTTGGTCAGCCCACGGGCCTCGAAGACGGCCGGGGCTGCGCTCGATGATTCCATGTCGACATTCCTGTCTCGGCTAAGGAAGGTCTGAATAAGTCCATCCTGGACTTCTCAGCCCACGCGAATCGAAAAGAGTGATTTTCGATTCGCTTCATGTTCCAACGACTTATGGTCGTTGGAACATGGCGGCACATCCCTGTGCCGCGGAAGCTCTGAACTTATTCAGAGCTTCCCTAAACGAAGGCGCGGCCAGGCCGCAATTGCGCATCAACTACCCCAGGCGGTGAATCGCGCCAGAGGCGTTCCTACAGGCGACCTCGTTCTACGCCGGCACGCTCACTTCTGGCTGCGCCACTGCGCCGCCTTGGCCGGGTCGGGTGCCAGGCCCATCAGGCCCTGCTCGTAGGCCTGCACCAGGGCGTCCCGCGCCTCACGGCTGCCCTTGGCGACCGCCTGTTCCCACAACTCGACGGCCTTGGCCGCGTCCTGCCCAGTGCCCATGCCATAGGCATACATCACGCCCAGGTTGTACATGGCCGGTACGTGGCCGCGCGCCGCCGCGTGCTCGAACAGCGACAGGGCCTGGCGATCGCTGCGGAACACGCCGTCGCCGGAGACGTACATCACGCCCAGGTTGTACATGGCGTCGGTCTGCCCCTGATTGGCGGCCCGGGTGTACCACTCCTGCGCCTGTTTCACATCGCGCGCCACGCCCCAGCCGCGGTGGTAGAGCAGTCCCAGGTTGTACTGGGCGTCGGCATTGCCTTCCTGTGCCAGCGGTTGCCACAGGCGGAGCGCCTTGGCGTAGTCCTGGGCCTTGAAGGCGGCGACACCCTCCTCCAGCGGGCCGGCCAGGGCGGCGGTGGAGCAGGTCAGGGCGAGCAGGAGGAGTGCAAAGCGTTTCATGGGCTCTATTTGAACATGCCCTAACCCGATTGTGAAACCATGCCGAACATCGGGCGATGGTGCCGTGCGCGGTCGGCGCCGGGCGGATCGGCGTATACTCCCGTCATATTCGCACCGAGCGTTTTCCCTGCCGCTCCGGCCCCTCCTCCATCAAGCGCACCGACGCACCAGGAACCTCATGACCACTGAACATTTCATCGCCGGCAAAGACGCCTCGCTGGAGGCCTCCATCAACGCCATGCAGGCGCGGCTGGCCGCCCTCGGTTTTGCGCTGGAGGAGCGCTCCTGGCTGAATCCGGTGGAGGGCATCTGGTCGGTGCATGTGCGCGAGGTGGAGTGCCCGCTGCTGTTCACCAACGGCAAGGGCGCTACCAAGCTGGCGGCGCTGGCCAGCGCGCTGGGCGAGTTCTTCGAGCGCCTGGGCAGCAATTACTTCTGGAACCATTACTACCTGGGTGAGGCGAACGCCAATGCCGCCTTTACCCATTATCCGCAGGAGCGCTGGTTTGCGCTGCCCAAGGGCGGGGCCTGGCCGGCGGACCTGCTGACGCCGGAGCTGCGCGCGTTCTACGACCCGGAGCAGACGCTGGAGCTGCGCAGCCTGATCGACTTCAACAGCGGCAACGCGGCGCGCGGGATCTGTGCGATTCCCTATGTGCGCCAGCGCGACGGCGTCACGGTGTGGTTCCCGGTCAACATCATCAGCAATCTGTACGTCAGCAATGGCATGTCGGCGGGCAATACGCCTACCGAGGCGCGCACCCAGGCGCTGTCGGAGATCTTCGAGCGCCATGTGAAGTTCCGCATCATCGCCGACGGGCTGTGCCTGCCCGATGTGCCGGGGGCGGTGATCGCCCGCTATCCGCGCATCGCCGCCGGCGTCGCGGCATTGCGTGCGGCGGGTTTCGGCATCCTGGTGAAGGATGCCTCGCTGGGCGGCCGGTATCCGGTGATGTGCGTGACCCTGCTCAATCCGGGCGACCAGGGCTGTTATGCCAGCTTCGGCGCCCATCCGTGTTTCGAGGTGGCACTGGAGCGCGCGCTGACCGAGTTGCTGCAGGGCCGCGCGCTGGAGGCGCTGGGCGGTTTCCCGCCGCCGTCGCACGACCTCGACGAGGTGGCCAGCCCGCAGAATCTGGAGGCCCATTTCGTCGATTCCAGCGGCCTGATCGGCTGGGGCTTTCTCGGCAACGAACCGGAGCACGAATTCAGCGACTGGGACTACAGCGGCAGCACGGCGCAGGAATATGACTGGCTAGTACAGCGCATTCACAGCGAAGGGCACGATGTGTACATCGCCGATTTCACCCATCTTGGCGTCTATGCTTGCCGCATCCTGGTGCCAGGAATGTCGGAGATCTATCCGGTGGATGATCTGGAGTGGGAGAACAACAGTGTCGGCAATCAGGTGCGTGCGGCGCTGCTGCGCCTGCCGGAGCTGGACGATGATGCGTGCGCGGAACTGCTCGATACGCTCGATGATCTCGGTCTCGATGAATTACGCCCCATCGCGCCGCTCATCGGCCTTGCCGCCGATGCGGGCACGCCGTGGGCGCAACTGCGCGTGGGTGAGGTCAAGCTGCTGCTCGGTTTGGCGCTGGGCGATGACGAGGTAATCCGCGAGGGCTGCGACTGGGTGCGCCATTTCGGTCAGGGCAGCGAGGAACGCCGGCGCGTGTATCGTTGCGTCGAGGATCTGCTCAACCTGGACGGTGCCAAAGGCTACGAGACGGCGCTGGCGCAGTTGTACGGCGCCGCTGTCCTGTGCCAGGCGCAGGCGCTGCTGGACGGCAAGGAACGCTTCTTCGGGCTGCCCGCGCCGGGTCTGACGCTGGCAGGCTGCGACATGCATCAACGCCTGCTGGCGGCCTACGCCAAGGTGCATGCGCACTGAGTTGCAGGATGGACATGGCCGCGCCGCATTTTCTCTGTGATGAAATGCTGCAACGGCTGGGGCGCTGGCTGCGCGCCGCCGGTTACGACACGGCGATTGCCTCGGCAGGGGTGGATGATCGGGAGCTGGTACAGCAGGCCGTGGCCGAGGGGCGTTGGCTGCTGACCCGCGATCGGGAGATGGCCGAGCTGCGCAATGGCCATGGACATATTGTGTGGTTGGCAGAGGCGGCGTTGCCGGAGCAGATCGCCGCGCTGACGGCGCACTTTGCCATCGACTGGCAGCTCAGGCCGTTTTCCCGCTGTCTCGACTGCAATACGCCCATCGTGCCGGCCACGCCGACGCAGTATGCGCAACTACCGGAAGGGGCACTGCTGAACTCGCCGCAGGCGTGGTATTGCCCGCAGTGCGACCAACTCTACTGGGAGGGCAGTCATGTGCGGCGCATGCGCCACACGCTGGAGAATTTCTCCCGTGGCGTGTGGCGCATTGCCGTCGATTGAGCGGCTGGCGTGAAGCCAGCCGTGGTTCAGGCGTGGCGGGTTGTCAGCGGGCAGAACAGGTCGTCGGCCGCTTCGTCGCCGAGGCGCTCGTAGATGGCGCTGATGGCCTGATCCTCGGTGGCAAAGATGTTGTCCTGGCCGATGAGTTCATACAGGCCGGTGGCGCGCATCACATCCAACACCTGTTTCTTCAGGCCGGAGAACACCAGTTGCACACCGGAGCTGTGCAGCCGCTCCACCAGGCTGTGCAGCATCTCTTCACCCGAGGCGTCCATTTGGTTGATGGCATCGCCCACCACCAGCAGATACTTGGCGTTGGGTTTGTCCGCTACCATTTCCAGCACCGTGTCCTCGAAGTACGAAACGTTGGCGAAGTACAGCGAGCCGTCGAAGCGCATGGCGATCATGTGCGGGCTGGTGGGCAGATCCGGATTTACCTTGATGTCGCGCAGGGTGCCGTCCTTGTAGCGGCCAAGCTGGGCCACGCGCGGTTTCATGGTGCGGTACAGGTAGAGCACGATGGCCAGCACAGCGCCCACCATGATGCCTTTGTCCAGATGCGGCGCCGCCAGCAGGGTGACCACGAAGGTGGTCAGCGCGACGATGCCGTCGGCGCGACTGGCCTGCCAGGTGTGCTTGAGCGCCTTGGGGGTGATCAGGCCGGTGACCGCCAGCAGGATGATTACCGCCAGCACCGCCTTGGGCAGGTGATACAGATAGGGCGTAAGCAGCAACAGGGTGACGGCCACGAACAGGCCGTTGAATACCATGGCAAAGCCGGTCTTGGCGCCTGCCTGCAGGTTGATGGCAGAGCCGGTGAAAGAGCCGCAGGCGGGGTAGGCCTGGAAGAAGGCACCACCGAGGTTGGCCATGCCCTGACCGACCAGTTCCTGATTGGGATCGATCTTTTGCTTGGACTTGGTGGCCATCGCCTTGGCCATGGAAATGGATTCCATGAAGGCCACCAGCGCAATGATCAGTGCGGCGGTCATCAGCGACATCATCGCATCCAGGGTCAGCGTGGGCAGGCGGAACGAGGGCAGGCCAGCAGGGATGTTGCCGACCACGTCGCCGCCGCCGACCAGGCGTACTGCATTGCTCTCGACCTTCTTGATGTGCCACAGGCGGCCATCGGTCTCGACGCCGGCCGGAACCGCGCCCTGTACGTACAAGGTGGCTGCCTGATCTTCGGGCGCCTGAGCGCGCTCGAATTGCAGCAGACGGATCTGGTGCAGGCGGCTCTTGTTGGCCGCCTCCAGGCTGGCCATATCCAGCTTGTCCACCTCGATCTGGTGGCGCAGGTTTACCGCCTCGCGCAGATTGCCATCCTTTTCCAGGGCCCGCAGCCGCCCCGCGCTGGCGGTGATGCTGGACATCAGCTCATTGATGCGTACGCTGGATTCGGCATAGCCCATCACCAGCTCACGGGCGGCATCATCGGCAATGTGCTCGGGGCTGGCACTGGTCTTGTGCTCGTAGCCGATGACCACGCTGACGACAATGGTGATCACCACAGCGATCAGCACGCTGGGCTTGGGCGCATATTTCTTCAGCACCAGCATCAGCACCAGGGCAAACACCGACATGGCCAGGGTGGGCAGATGGGTCAGCGGCAGATAGCTGAACATCTCCCAGATGTCGACCAGGAAGGAATCGCTGCGTCCCTTGGGTATGCCGAGCAGCATATCGAGCTGGGACAGGGCGATGATGATCGCCGCGGCATTCATGAAGCCGAGGATCACAGGGTGTGATACGAAGTTGACGATGGTGCCCAGCTTGAGTGTGCCGAGGCCGAACTGAATCACGCCGACCATCAGGGTGAGTAGCAGCACCAGGCCGATGAACTCTTCGGTCATCGGCACCGCCAGCGGCGCCACGGCGGCAGCGGTCATCAGTGAGATGATGGCCACCGGGCCGGTGGCGAGCTGCCGCGATGAGCCCCATAGGGCGCCAAGAATTGCGGGAATGAAAGCGGTGTACAGGCCGAAATACACCGGCAGGCCGGCCAGCTGGGCATAGGCCATGGCCTTGGGGACCAGCACCAGGGCGCCGGTGATGCCGGCGATCAGATCGCCGCGCAGGATGATCGAATTGATGGGAAACCAGGCCAGAAACGGAAAAAACCGTAGCATTAGTTTGTTGGTGAACATGTGATACGCCTTCAGTCGAGTTATCCGTCAGCAAAGACGGTGTAGTTGTAATAGGTACTGCCCTGCCTCCGGGGTGCTCCACTTCCAAACCGGAGTTGCTGCTCTTTGGTATCTATGCCGTGCTCATGGCTGACCCTCGATACGTTTGATCTTGCGCCATAGCGAGACACGGTCGATGCCCAGGATCTCCGCGGCCTGGCTGCGGTTGCCGCCGGTATGCTCCAGCACCTGGCGGATATAGTCGGCCTCGAACTCATCCAGGGTCGGCAGTTTGCTACCGGGAGTCTGCAGAATGCGTATCTTCAGTTCGCGCAGCGCCTCGGGCAGATGCGCCACTTCGATGAGTTCGCCCCGTGCCAGAGCCACGCCGCGTTCGACCACATTGGCCAGTTCGCGCACGTTGCCCGGCCAGTCGTAATTGCTCAACAGCTGCATGGCGTCGGGCGCGATGTCGATCACCTCGCGCCCCATGGCCAGGGCATGCTTGCGCAGGAAGTAGTAGGCCAGCAGCGGAATGTCGTCGCGCCGCTCACGCAATGGTGGCAGCAGCAGATGGACCACATTGAGGCGGAACCACAGATCGGAACGGAAGCGACCGTTATCCACCGCCTCCGGCAGATCGACATTGGTGGCGGCGATGATGCGCACGTCAACCTTGACCGGTTCGGTGCCGCCGACGCGGAACAGTTCGCGTTCCTGCAACACGCGCAGCAGTTTCACCTGCATGGGCAGACTCATCTCGCCGATTTCGTCGAGGAACAGCGTGCCCTGGTTGGCGACTTCGAACAGACCATGCTTGACGCGGTCGGCGCCGGTGAAGGCGCCCTTTTCGTGGCCGAACAGTTCATTGGCCAGAAGTTCGTCCTGGAAGGCGCCACAGTTGATGGCGACAAAGGGGCCGCTGGCGCGGCTGCTGTGCAGGTGCAGGTAGCGCGCCAGCAATTCCTTGCCGGTGCCGGATTCGCCACTGATCACCACGTTGCAATCGGTGGGCGCCACTTGCCGCGCCGCATCGAGCAGGCGCAGCATGTTCATGTCCTGGGTGATGAAATTGACCTGTCCCTGCAGGCCCTCGATGTGGCGGCGCAGTTCGCGGTTTTCCTGCTTGAGTGTGGTCACCTCGACGGCGGCGCGCACCACCTGGCGCACCTCGTCGAGGCGGAAGGGTTTGGCGATGTAATGGAAGGCGCCCTGTTTCATGGCGTCGATGGCCGACTCCAGCGAGGCATAGCCGGTGATGACGATCACCTCGCAGTCGGGCAGCAACTCGCGGGCGCGGCGCAGGATCGTCATGCCGTCCACCTTCTCCATGCGCAGATCGGTGAGCACCACATCGAAGTGCCCCTGCTCCAGTTCCTTCAGGCCGCCGGGGCCGCTCTGGCGCGTGGTGATGTCATAGCCTTCCTTTTGCAGGATGTGCGCCAGATTGCGCAGGGCAATGGCCTCGTCGTCGATGAGCAGCAGGCGCGCGTTCATGCGGCGGCCTCCGCGGCGGGCAGCCACAGGCTGAAGCGGGCGCCGCCCTGCGCCAGACTCTCGGCGGCGACGCAGCCGTCATGCTCGGAGATGATCTCCTCGACGATGTACAGACCGAGACCGACGCCGTGGCCTGGCTCACGGGTGGTAAAGAACGGATCGAAGACGTGCGGCAGCGTCGCGGCAGGGATGCCGGGGCCGTCGTCGCTGACTGTGATCACCACGCCAGCGCGCTCCTCCGTGTGCGCCGCGCCGATGACGTGGGCTGACGCGGGCGGCGGCCAGTTGTCTGCCGTCGCCCGGCTGGCACTGAGGTGAATGTGCTGCGCGCCGGCATCGGCGGCATTCTTGATCAGGTTGATGAACACCTGTTGCAGGCGCTGCGCGTCGGCCAGCACGGACAACCCGGCTGGCACCTCGGCGTGCAATTCCACGTCGCGCAGCGAGCGGCGCAACAGCACCAGGTTCTGTGCCACCACCGACTTCAGCTCCACAGCGGCGGTGTTGCAGGTGCCGCGCCGCGCGTAGTCGAGCAGGCTGCGTACGATCAGTTGCGCACGGCGGGTCTCGCCATCGATCTGTTCCAGCCACTGGCGCAGGGTGGCGGGGTCGGTGCTGTCGAGCTCTTCCAGCAGGATCTGGCAGGAGGACGAGATATTGCCCAGCGGGTTGTTGAGCTCGTGGGCGACGCCGGAGGCGAGCACACCGATGGAGGCCAGCTTCTCCGCGTGCAGCACCTGACGGCGGCGCGCCTCAAGCTCGTCGAGCATGCGGTTCAGCGCGGCGGTGAGAGAGACGATCTCGCGGTCGTCCGACACCTGGGGGAAGTGGGCGAAGTCGCCGGCGGCGATGGGCTTGAGCTGTGCCTCAAGCTGGCGCAGTGGCCGCACCGTGACGCGCGACAGCACCTGGCCGCCGACGATGCCGAGCAGGATCACCACGCCGACGCCGAGAAACAGCAGACGCTGGGAATGCTGTACGGTGGCGGCCAGGGCGGTGCGCTCATGGGCGGCCAGATAATCGGCGGCGGTGCTGATCTCATGGCCGACGTTGCGGATCTTCTGTGCCAGGGCCGCCGCGGGGGCTTGCTGTTGCTCCGTCAACAGGCTGCGGTACCGTTCCAGCGCCTGACTCAGGGCGGTGGTATCCAGTTCCGGGGCGACGACGGCAAAGGCCTCGCGCCACTCCCCCAGACGCGCGCCCGTTTCCGCGGCTAGTTGCAGCGCCTGCTCCAGCTCTTCCGCGCCGCCATAGAGAAAATGGTTCTTTTCGTGGCGGCGCATCTCCAGCGCGCTTTCCTGAAACGCAGAAACGGCGATGCCTTCCTCGATGCGTTGTTCCAGCCAGCGCAGATCGGCCCAGGCGAGCAGGGCGAACGCGGCCACCCCCCCCGCCAACAGGGAGTAGCCGAAGATGATCTTGCGCCGGATGCTGCTCATGAGTGTTACAGAAAGCAATACAGGTGTTGCAATTCTAAACACCCAAACAATCCCTTACAACTCAATTAGTTGGCGTATCCCATTGAGGATATGTTGCATTATGTAACGCAGGCTGTGCTGATGGTTTTAATAAAACCAATAAGATCAATATGTTGTGTGCAGTGCAGGGCCTGGCACGCCCCCTGCTATGGGTTCGACGTGATCCATTTTTCCAACGTCGAGGCCGTCATGAAACGACTCACCGAAAAGCTCAAGACCACCCTGGCTGATTTGGCGCGAGACCATGCGGGCGAAATGCTGTCCACTGGCCGCAAGGCGCGCCTGCTGTCCGGCGTGGGCGAGGTGCCCCCCGCCAATCCGCGTGCGCAACGGCGCGAGGTGGTGCTGTCCGTGGGCAGCGTGCTGTCGCCGCGCGTGATGCGCTACGCCATCGGCGTGTGCCGGCAGAACGATGCCGATCTGTATGTTCTGGCGCGTGATGCAGCGAGCGTCGGCCACATGCTGGCGCCGTCCCGTGATGACCGCCTCGCTGCCGGAGTGGAATGCCGGGTTGAGGAGGTAAGCGGCAGCGGTGCCGTGCCCCGCTTCTTCCAGCGCCATCCGCGGGTGCTGTGCGCCGTCGTCACTGGCGGTGACGACCCCGTCAGCGACACCTACCACGGCAGACGCCGGCCGCCGGTGCCCCTGGTCGTCGTCGAAGACGAGACCGCGGCACCCGCCACCACCGGCCAGCGCATTGCGCTGGCCGACTGATTAAACACACAAAACTATTACTACCAGCACTCTCGGGAGACACCATGTCAGAAAGAAAGAAAACTGCAATTGCCACTGCCGTGTTTGGCATCGGCAGCCTGCTGCTTTATATGTTGCTGTTTGCCTATGCCGATCAGTTGGTGGCCTGGGCGACGGAGACGCGTCAGGGAAACAAGCTGTTGTTCCTGATCCCCATCGTCATCGCCTTCCTGTTTTCCTGGGTCCATGGCAGCTTCACCGGCCACTTCTGGGAATTGCTCGGCGTGCGCGCGGCCGGCAAGCACAAGTAAGCGGAGAGACGAAAAATGATGGACTCAATTTCCTTCATCGAACTGACCGTCGCCAGCGCCACCGCGCTATTCATCGTCGGTTTCGTCGGTGGCATGGTGTCCGGTTTCATCGGCTCCGGCGGTGCCTTCGTGATGACCCCGGCGATGATGACCCTGGGCGTGCCCGGTATCGTCGCGGTGGCCTCCAACATCTGCCACAAGTTTCCCAAGGCGCTGGTCGGCGCCATGAAGCGCAACAAATACGGTCAGGTGGACGTGAAGCTCGGCATCATCATGGGCATCTTCGCCGAGTTGGGCATGCTGGCGGGCAAGAACGTGATGACCGGCATCAAGAACACCTACGGTGATATGGGCACCAGCCTGTATGTGTCGGTGGTGTTTGTGGTGGTGCTGGCTATCGTCGGCGGCTTTGTGCTGCGCGATGCCTGGCGCATGCATAAGGCGGAGATAAGCGGCCAAAGTGATGGCACACACAAGGCGACCAAACTGGCGCGCTGGGTGCAGTCGCTGCACATCCCCGGCACCATGATGCACTTCAACAGCATCAATGCCCGTGTGTCGCTGCTGATCGTCGCACCGCTGGGCTTTGCCACCGGCGCGTTGGCCTCGACCATCGCCGTTGGCGGCTTCATTGGTGTGCCGGCGATGATGTATATCCTCGGTGCACCGGCGCTGATGGCTTCGGCCACCGAACTGGTGATCGCCTTTGTCATGGGCCTGGGCGGCTCCATTTTGTATGCGCTCGATGGTGTGGTGGATATCCGCCTTGCCATGATCATCCTGGCCGGTTCGCTGTTTGGTATCCAGATCGGCGCCATTGGTACCACCTACGTCAAGGATGCCGTGGTGAAGCTGGTGATGGGCCTGATCATGGTGATCGTGCTGTTCTCGCGCTTCTTCTATGTGCCGGGCTATCTGTCCCGCCTGGAACTGATCGATCCCCTCCCCGAGGCCACCATCACCACTCTCAAGATGTTCGGTGATGCGACCCTGGTACTGGCCCTGGCTACCGGCGGCTTGACCATCGTGGTGGCGCTGATCAAGGGCATGGTCGCCCATCGTCGGGAACAATTGACATGAGTGCCGTGCCGCCGCGGCAGGCCCTGGTCGCCAGTGATGCGTCGCCCTATACCGAGAGCGCCGTGCGGGTCGCCATCGACATGGCAAAGCAGTACGGTGTCAAACTGACGGCCATGGCGATGGTGTTGTTTGCCGACGACCTGGAGGCGGTGGGTACCGGTGCCTTGCTGGAGGATCAGGATCAGGCCATGCAGGAACACCTGGATGCCATCGCCCAGCAGGCACATGGCGCCGGTGTTCCCTGCGAGACCTTGTTGTGCCACGGCGAGCAACCCCATACCGAAATCGCGGCGGCGGCGGAAGAGACGCACGCGGACCTGATCGTGATGGGGCGGCGCGGCAAGCGCGGGCTGGCGCAACTGATGGTGGGTGATGCCACCGCCAAGGTCATCGGCCTGGCGGCGGCCAATGTGCTGGTGGTGCCGCGCGGCAGCACGTTGTGGCGCAAGCGCATCCTGCTGGCCACCGACGGCACCGAATACAGTGTTGCCGCCGTCGGTACTGCGATCAATCTGGCGCAAGCCTGGCACCTGCCGCTGACGGTGGTGCATGCGGTGGCGGTAGGGCAGGACACTGCCGCCGCCCAGGAAGTGGTGGACGCCATCTGTCGCCGCACTGCGGTGCTGGAGATCGAGTGTGAGGCACGGCTCGAGATCGGCCGTGCCGATGAGGTGATCGCCAGGGTGGCGCAGGCGTGTGGCGTCGACCTGATCGTGGTCGGCAGTCATGGCCGCAGCGGCCTCATGAGCGTGATTCATGGCAGCGTATCGGCCCAGGTGATCGGCGCCGCGACCTGCCCGGTATGGGTGGCGCGCAGCGCCTGAAGAATTTTTTTCCGGTGCAAGCCGGGGAAAAATGTGCGATGTACCCAGCATCGCGCGGCCGGTCCGTAAGGTCCGGCCTATGCGTACGCAACGCAGTCGATTGGCCGCCCCTCGGGGCGGCATTTTTTTTGCGCGGGAGTGGTGCGTGTACGGGAGAGTGGCCGCAGCAGTGCGGCACTGCAGTGTCAGCCGAGGAGCAGGAACTCGAGTAGTGCCTTCTGCGCATGCAGGCGGTTCTCCGCCTGATCCCATACCTGGCTGTGGGGACCGTCGATGACCGAGGCCGCCACTTCCTCGCCGCGGTGGGCGGGCAGGCAGTGCAGGAACAGGGCATCGGCGTTGGCGGCGCTCATGATGGCGTCGTTGACCTGATAGGAGGCGAAGTCGCGCAGGCGTTGCTGCTGCTCGTCTTCCATACCCATGCTGGCCCACACGTCGGTGGTGACCAGATCGGCGCCGCTGGCAGCCTGCAGCGGGTCATTGAACAGCCGCACGCTGTCACCGGCGGCGGCGAGGATTTTTGCATCCGGTTCGTAACCCGGCGGGGTGGCGATGTGCAGGCGGTAGCCGAACTGGCGCGCGCCTTCGATGTAGGAGTTGCACATGTTGTTGCCGTCGCCGATCCAGGCCACGGTCTTGCCCTCGATGTCGCCGCGATGTTCCAGAAAGGTCTGCATGTCGGCCAGCATCTGGCAGGGATGGAAGGCGTCGGTGAGGCCGTTGATCACCGGTACGCGTGAATGGGCGGCGAAGCGCTCGATCTGTTCGTGGGCGTAGGTGCGGATCATCACCACGTCGACCATGCGCGACAGCACGCGCGCGGTGTCTTCGATGGGTTCGCCGCGGCCGAGCTGGGTGTCGCGCGGCGACAGGAAGATGGCATGGCCGCCGAACTGCACCATCGCCACTTCAAAGGAGACGCGGGTACGGGTCGAGGACTTCTCGAACACCATGCCCATCACCTTGCCCTTGAGGGGCTGGTACAGTGTGCCGGTCTGCTGCATGGCCTTCAGTTCGCCGGCGCGGCGCAGCAGCTGTTTCAGCTCGGCCTTGCTGGCGTCCTGCAGGGTGAGAAAGTGTCGTACAGCCACGGCGTCATCTCTCTCAGGCGGCGTTTTCCTGCAGGAACGCCTGAATCAGACTGCTCACCTGCTGCACGATATGGGCGGCCTCGGCGTCGCTCAGGATCAGCGGCGGCAACAGACGCACCACACGCTCGGCGGTGACGTTGATGAGCAGGCCCTGCTCCAGCGCACGCTTCACCAGGTCGCCGCAAGGACGATCCAGCTCGATGCCGATCATCAGGCCCTTGCCGCGCACATCGACCACGTGCGGGTTGCCGTTCAGCGCCTCGGCCAGGCCGAGCAACATACGCGTGCCGAGATTCTCGGCGCGGGTGGGAAGGTCGTTTTGCTCCAGCACGTCGAGCACGGCAAGACCGGCGGCGCAGGCCAGCGGATTGCCGCCGAAGGTGGAACCGTGATTGCCCGGTTTGAATAGTTCGGCGGCGGCGCCACGCGCCAGGCAGGCACCGATGGGCACACCGTTGCCCAGGCCCTTGGCCAGGGTCATTACATCGGGCATGGCACCTTCATGCTGGAAGGCGAACATCTCGCCGGTGCGGCCCATGCCAGTCTGGATCTCGTCGAGCATCATCAGCCAGCCATGCTGGTCGCACAGTTCGCGGATGTCGCGCAGATAGCCTTCCGTCGGTACCTGTACGCCGCCTTCCCCCTGCACGGGTTCGACCAGGATGGCGGCCACGCCGACGCTGTTCTTGGCGACGGTGCGGATGGCCTCGATGTCGTTATAGGGCACGCGCACGAAACCGGTGACCAGCGGCTCGAAGCCGGCCTGCACCTTGCGGTTGCCGGTGGCGGAAAGGGTGGCGAGGGTGCGGCCGTGGAAGCTGCCCTCGGCGACGATGATCAACGGGGTGTCGATACCTTTTTTGTGGCCGTGCAGGCGCGCCAGCTTGATGGCGGCCTCATTGGCCTCGGCACCGGAATTGGAGAAGAAGACACGATCCATGCCCGCGGCGCGCACCAGACGTTCGCCCAGCGCCTGCTGGTTGGCGATGCCGTACAGGTTGGAGGTGTGGACCAGGGTCTGCGCCTGGCGACACAGCGCCTCGGCGACCTTGGGGTGGGCATGGCCCAGTCCACACACCGCCACACCGGCGACGGAGTCGAGGTATTTCTTGCCATTGTTGTCCCACAGCCAGGCGCCTTCACCCTTTTCGAAGGTGACCGGCAGACGGGCGTAGGTGGTCATCAATGCGTCGGACATGATGTGTTACCTGAAAAATTTTCAACCCGGAAAAACAAAAAAGGCAGCCTCCACGGAGACCGCCAGTCGTCCACTGGGAACCGATTCTACTGACTCTGCGGGGTGGGTGCAAATCCCCCGGGAGTGGTGCGGAATTGCGTTTTGTGGGGACGGGGACGGCATCTGCCGTCCCCGTGGCGGACAGATACTTAGGCGAAGTTCTTCGCCACGAAATCCCAGTTCACCAGGTTCCAGAAGTTCTCCACATACTTCGGGCGGGCGTTACGGGTGTCGATGTAATAGGCATGTTCCCACACATCGCAGGTCAGCAGCGGCTTCTTGTCCATGGTCAGCGGGCAGCCGGCATTGGAGGTGTTGACGATCTCGATGGAGCCGTCCTTGTTCTTCACCAGCCAGGTCCAGCCGGAGCCGAAATTGGTGACGCAGGCGTTGGTGAACTTCTCCTTGAAGGTGGCGAAGGAGCCGAAGGTCTTGGTGATGGCGTCGGCCAGGGCGCCCTTGGGCTCGCCGCCGGCATTGGGGGCCATGCAGTTCCAGTAGAAGGTGTGGTTCCACACCTGGGCCGCGTTGTTGAATACGCCGCCGGCCGGGGCCTTCTTGACGATGTCTTCCAGGGACAGATTCTCGAACTCGGTGCCCGGGATCAGGTTGTTCAGGTTGGTGACATAGGCCTGGTGGTGCTTGCCGTGGTGGTATTCCAGGGTCTCGGCGGAGATGTACGGCTCCAGGGCGTTCTTGGCGTAGGGCAGTGCCGGCAGTTCGTGCTTCATGGATGTGCTCCTTTAGTTTCGAGTTTGAGTCCTGACCAACATAGTGGAGGTGTTGCCGGGCGCCCGGCCGGGGGCTGGCGGGCGCCCAAAAAGAAAGACCGCCTGCGCGGTCAATAACCTATATATTTGGTAAAGATTACCGATTTTCAAGGGTTTTGTACACCCTGGCGCCGGATGAGGCGGAGGACCAGCAGCAGCGTGAGTATAGCCGCGTAGATGAGCGGTTCGCGCAGATCGGCCTTCACCATCAGGGTGAAATGCACCACGGCGAGGATGGCGGCGGGATAGATCAGGCGGTGCAGGCGTTTCCAGTGACGGCCCAGGCGGCGCTGGGAGCCCCGGTTGGAGGTGAGGGCCAGGGCCAGCAGCAGCAGCCAGGCCAGCATGCCGGTGGTGATGAAGGGCCGCTCGACGATGTCCTCCCAGATGGCGGCCCAGTCCAAGAATTGATCCAGCACCGCATAGGCCAGCAGGTGCAGCGCCGCATAGAAAAAGGAGAACAGGCCGAGCAGGCGCCGCAGCCGCACCGGCCAGCTCCAGCCGGTGAGCAGACGCAGCGGTGTGGCGGCGAGGGTGAGCAGCAGCAGGCGCAGCGCCCAGTCACCGAGAAAACGCATCACCGCCTCGATGGGATTGGCGCCCAGCGTCCCGAGCAGGGCCTGGGCCGACAGCCAACCCAGCGGGGTGAGACAGAGCAGAAAGACGGCGCGCTTGAGCCGGCGCTCGTTCAATACCATTTAGTCAGGTCCATGCCGCTGTAGAGCTGCGCCACCCGCTCGGCGTAGCCGTTGAAGGGCAGGGTCTCGCGCTTGCGCAGTTCGCCCAGGCGGCGTTCGCGCTTCTGGCTCCAGCGCGGATGATCCACCGCCGGATTGACGTTGGCATAGAAGCCGTATTCCTGCGGTGCCGATTTGTTCCAGGCCGTGGGCGGCATCTGTTCGGTGAGCCGGATGCGCACGATGGACTTGATGCTCTTGAAGCCGTATTTCCACGGCACCACCAGGCGCAGCGGTGCGCCGTTCTGATTGGGCAGCACCTCGCCATACAGGCCGACGGCGAGAATAGTGAGCGGGTGCATCGCCTCATCCATGCGCAGACCTTCCACGTAGGGCCAGTCCAGCACGGCACGGCGCTGGCCGGGCAGATTCTCTGGATCGTGCAGCGTGGTGAAGGCGACGTACTTGGCGCGTGAGGTGGGTTGGAAACGCTTGATCAGATCGCCCAGCGGAAAGCCCACCCAGGGGATCACCATCGACCAGGCCTCGACGCAGCGCAGGCGGTAGATGCGTTCCTCCAGCGCGTGGGGCTTGAGCAGGTCCTCCAGATTGTAGGTGCCAGGCCGTTCCACCTCGCCGTCGACGGTGACGGACCAGGGCTCGGTTTTGAGCCGGGCGGCGTTGCGCGCCGGGTCGTCCTTGCCGGTGCCGAGTTCGTAGAAATTGTTGTAGGTGGTGATGTCCTTGTAGCTGTTGAGCAGCTCGTCGGTGCTGAGCGGGCTGCGTGGCAGCGGACCGTAGCGGCGCGGCACACTGGCCTGTACCGCGTCGGGCAGCAGCAGTGCGCCGCCGGCGGCGAGGGCGGTACCGAGAAACTGGCGTCGTGCGCGATAGACGGATTCGGGCGTGATCTCGGAAGGGCGGATGTCGCGGGGGCGCAGCAGGCGCATGTTCATTACCTTGAAAATGATGAGTGCGGAAAGATAAACATAGCAGTATGGAGTCGTACTGACGCCGCAGGTTCAGTGCGGTGCGCTGCATGGCGGATTGCCTTACTATGTGTGCGCCTATCCCATGAATATGTGAATTCCCTGCCATGAACCCTGAACTGCAGCAGCGCCTGCGCAATACCTTTCCCGATCTGCTGGTTGAAGATACGGCCTTGCTGGAACGCTTTCTGCGTGAGACGGCAGTGCGCACCTTGCCGCCGGGGCAGGTGGTCTGTCAGCAGGGCGACAGTTGCGGCCATCTGCCACTGCTGCTGTCCGGTCGGGCACGGGTGTTCAAGAGCGCGGAGTCGGGGCGCGAGATCACCCTGTACCGCATCGAGGCCGGTGACAGTTGTGTGCTCACCGCCTCCTGCATCATGAGCGACATCCCCTTCCCTGCCCTGGCAGTGTCCGAGACCGAGGTGGAGGCTGTGTTGGTTACGGCCAGCAGTGTGCGCGCCTGGATGGGCGAGTCGGCGGCGTGGCGCCGCTATCTGTTCGGCCTGGTGGCGCGGCGCCTGGCCGATGTCATCACGGTGGTGGAAGAGGTGGCGTTCCGGCGCATGGATGCGCGGGTAGCGGCGTGGCTGCTGGAGCATGGCGTCGACGGTGTGGTGCATACCACCCATCAGGAGCTGGCGGTGGACCTGGGCAGTTCGCGCGAGGTGGTGAGCCGTATCCTGCGCGACCTGGAAAACGAGGGGATGATCCAGCGCCAGCGTGGCGAGATCATGCTGTTGGAATGTGGGCGCCTGGAGCGTCTGGCCGTTGCGTGACATAGTCACAGACAGGCAGGAGTCTCTTGTCTATCCTTGCCGGCAGTACTCAAACACCGTGCAAGGAGACTCACATGAAGGCAAACGTCGGTACCGTAGACAAGGTCGTTCGCATCATCGCCGGTCTGGCCATCATCGGCTGGGGTGTCGCCGCCGGCAACTGGCTGGGCGCCATCGGCATCATTCCCCTGGCCACTGCGCTGCTGGGCTTCTGTCCGGCCTACAGCCTGATCGGCGTCAACACCTGCGGCACGAAGAAGTAAGTAGCTCGCCGTCCCTGTCGAAAGGCCGCCCGCGCAAGCCGGCGGCCTTCTTATTTTTCCCGCCGCCCTTCGTGTAAACTCCGACGGGTATATTTTGCGTATCGGCCGGTCACGGGAGGGAGACATGGCGGAGCATAGGCAACATGTACAATTCGGCGGACGCCTGCTGTTGCTCGGTTTCGGCGCCATCGGGCGCGGGGTGTTGCCGCTGCTGTTGCGGCACCTCGGCCTGCGTCCCGCACAGATCACCATCTTGCGCGCCCATGATCTCGGCGATGAGGTGGCACGCTCCTATGGCGTGACGCAGCACGTCGAACCGCTGCGGCACGACAATTACTGCACCATCCTCGAACGTCACGTTGGTCCGGGTGACTTCGTCCTCAATCTTTCCGTCAATGTCTCCAGTCTGGCGCTGATCGACTACTGCCAGCAGCACGGCATCCTGTATCTGGACGCCTGCATCGAGCCGTGGGAAGGCGGCCACTTCGATATCAGTCTGACGCCGGCCCAGCGCTCCAACTACGCCTTCCGCGAGGCGGCGCTGGCGTTGCGTGAGCGCTACGGCACCGGTCCCACGGCGGTGATCAATCACGGCGTGAATCCGGGGCTGGTGTCGCACTTCCTCAAGCAGGCGCTGCTCAATCTGGCCACGGACAGCGGCATGGCCGCCATACCGGCGACGCGTGGGGAGTGGGCGCGGCTGGCCTGTGCGCTGGGGGTCAAGACCATACATATCGCCGAACGTGACAGCCAGTACGGCAAGCAGCAGAAGCGGCGCGGCGAGTTCGTCAACACCTGGTCCAGTGAGGCCTTCGTCGATGAGTCGTGCCAGCCGGCGGAGCTGGGCTGGGGGACACACGAACGGTACTGGCCCGCCGCAGGACAGCGTTACGGCTTCGGCCGTGACTGCGCCATCTATCTCGACCGTCCCGGCGCCTCGGTACGGGTACGCAGCTGGACACCCATTGAAGGCAGCTATCACGGCTTCCTCATCTCCCACGGTGAATCCATTTCCATAGCCGACTATCTGTCGCTGCATGAGGATGGCAAGGTAACCTATCGCCCCACCGTGCACTACGCCTATCATCCCTGCGACGATGCGGTGCAGTCGTTGCACGAACTGGCCGGTAAGAACTGGCACATGCAGCCGCAGCAACGTCTGCTGATGGAGGATATCGTCGAAGGCATCGATGAACTGGGCGTGCTGTTGATGGGGCCGCAGCGTGGCGCCTATTGGTACGGCTCGCAACTCTCCACCGCCGAGGCACGCACCTTGGTGCCCTACAACAGCGCTACTACCTTGCAGGTGACCGCCGGCGTGCTGGCGGGCGTGGTGTGGGCGATGCGCCATCCCGCCCGGGGTATCACCGAGCCGGACGAGATGGACTACGCCGAGGTGCTGGAAGTGGCGCGGCCCTATCTGGGGCCGATGGTCGGAGTCTATACCCAGTGGACGCCGTTGGAGGATCGCGGTCGCTTGTTCAAAGAAGAGGTGGATCGCGCCGATCCCTGGCAGTTCTGCAACTTTCTGGTGACCTGATCAAGTGTTGCCGAGGGGGATCAGTTCGTCGGCCTCGGCAATCTTGATGCAATTGCGCCCGCCGGCCTTGGCGCGATACAGCGCCTGATCGGCTCCGGCAATCAGGCGCTGGCTGAACTCACCCCGGCCCGGTGTCAGGGTGCAGATGCCGATGCTCATGGTAATCGCGTCACCGATGGCAGAGGCCTCATGGGGGATGGCCATGGTGGCGATGATTTGCTGCAACTTCTCGGCCACGGCGTGCGCGCCGGCCGCATCGGTTTCCGGCAAGAGGATTACGAATTCTTCACCACCGTAACGTGCCACCACGTCGGTGGGGCGATGGACGGCCAGGCTGAGTGCGCTGGCGATACTCTTCAAACAGTCATCGCCGGCCTGGTGACCGTAATAGTCGTTGTATTGCTTGAAGTAGTCGATGTCGATGAGCAGGGCCGAGAGGGGCGTGTCCTGGCGCATGGCGCGCAGCCACTCCCGTTCCAGTGCCTGGGCGAAGGTGCGCCGGTTGGCAATGTTGGTCAGGCCGTCCAGCGCAGAGAGCCGGTGCAACTCCTGGATGATTTCACGCACCCGGGCTGCCATGGCGTTGAAGGCGGTGGCGACGATGTGTACTTCCTTGATGCCGTGTTGCGTCACCAGCAGGTCATGCTCATCGCGCACGGCATTTTCCATCTGCCCGATCATCTGGTGTACGGGCTGGAACAAATGACGATTCAGCAACCAGAACGCAAAGGTAAGAGCCAGCAGCGTCAGGATGAAGAAGGTGAGGGTGGTGACCAGTAGGGTACGGCGCATGTCCTGATAGAGCAGGTCGATGTCGGTGTATGCGGCCAGGTGCAGCACGGTGTTGTCGTCTATACCGCGCAGCGCGTACTCCATGGCGGCATAACGCGGATCATGTTCATTGATTTCCGCCGGGTGGAGCAGCTCCTCGCCACGCGGGCCATGTATGCCGAAGGGCATGTTGATCATTGCGCCCACCTTGCGCAGATTGAACAAGGGGTCGATCACCACTTCCAGATACCCCTCGGCGCGCAGACCGCCCACCGGCAACAGGACGGAATACTGCGGGCCGTGCGGCGCCGGCCACAGTCCGCTGATGGCCTTGAGACGGTCCACTCCCTGGCGCTCCGCCGCCTGTCGGATGAATGCAACGGGCAGCAGTGGTAGATCATCCTTGCCCCCGGTCGCCAGCAGCCTGAGCTCCAGGTCGTAGGCGCGCAGGGCCACCAGGTCGAGATAGCCGGCTTCGGGATAGCCCTTGCTGAAGGGCTCCTTTAATTGCTCGCGCAGGGCAGGCGTGTCGTGCAGGTTCAGGCGGCGCTGCAGCGAGCCACCGAGGGTGATGGCGTGGCCCCGTGCCTGGCGCAGCACCTCCTGGGTCGCCACCTCGATGACGCGGGACATGCTCTGGGTGCGATAGTCGAGGGCGGCACGGCGGAACTGGTACTGCGAGACCGCGGTGTGCACCACGGCGATCAGCACTACCGCCAGCAGCAGGCCGGAGATCAGGGCGCGCAGTGAAATCCGCTCCATGGCGCGGGGTCCGTTCAACGCGCTATGGGCAGTTCCTTGTGCAGCCATTCCTGCCAGCCACCACGGAACCAGTAGATGTTGCGATAGCCCCAGGTGCCGGCCTTGGTGGCGGCGTTGCTGCTGCGCAGGCAGCGCTCGCCGTTGCAGTAGAACAGCAGTGGCGTGCTGCGGTCGGGGGCGAGGCGCGAAAGGGCAGCCTCGGTCATATCGGTGTCGAGCAGGTTGATGGCACCGGGAATGTGGCCCTTGGCATGCTCCTCAGCAAGACGGGTGTCGAGGATGATCAGGTTGGGTGTGCTCTGGATGAGCAGCACGGTCCGCTCGGCGTCCAACACATTGACGCCGGGCAACTCCAGCGGTGCCAGTGGTTTGTCGGCCCAGGCCGGCAGTGCCAGGCTGAACAGCAGCAGGCATGCGAGATATCGCATCGTGACCTCCCCCTATGGATGTTGTTTTATGTACGCCAAGACGTGGGGAACTACGCCGGTTCCTTACGTGTAACGGTACTCCCCGCCAGGAGGGGCGGCAACCTATCGCTTTGCTCGGGAATAGGTGGGGCTAGCCGCGGTGCGGGACATTTTTGCGCGGGCGCAAAAAAAGCGGGGCATCACTGCCCCGCTTTGGATGTTGCACGGCTCGCCGGTGTGGACTTAACCGATGGCGGTCTCGGCCGCATCCTTCTCGCCCTTGTTGTCGACCCAG
The DNA here is from genome assembly GCF_059410345.1 of Sulfurivermis sp. Lineage (NCBI taxonomy): Bacteria > Pseudomonadati > Pseudomonadota > Gammaproteobacteria > Thiohalomonadales > Thiohalomonadaceae > Sulfurivermis > Sulfurivermis sp. The sequence continues at coordinate 63,771 of NZ_JBLJDO010000015.1, forward strand.
GAGAGTGCGACCTTGTCGCCGGCCTTGGCGCCGGAGAACTCGATGGAGAGATAGGGGTTGGCGGAGATGGCGGC